>NZ_JASCXP010000091.1:0-20741 GCF_030010695.1 Nocardia sp. CC201C | reverse complement strand
CGGGGCGACCTGCGGCAGGCCCACCGTCTGCAGCACCCGGCGGATCACGTCGTCGGGGCTGACCTCGTCGGCGAGCGCGTCGTAGGACAGCACCAGGCGGTGACGCAGCACATCCGGCACCACCTCGACCACATCCTGCGGCACCACGTAGTCGCGGCCGCGGATCAGGGCCACGGCGCGGGCGGCGGCGATGATGCCGAGGCTGGCGCGCGGCGAGGCGCCGTAGGCGATCCACCCGGCCACATCCTGCATACCGAAATCGGCGGGTTTGCGGGTCGCCGCGATCACCCGGACCACGTAGTCGACCAAGGCGTGGTGCACGAAGGTGTTGGCGGCCAGCTGCTGCAGGCGCACCAGTTCGGTGGGTTCGAGGATGCACTTGGGCTCCGGCGGGGTGACGCCCATCCGGTAGATGATCTCGCGCTCCTCCTCCACCGACGGGTAGTCCACGACCACCTTGAACAGGAAGCGGTCGCGCTGCGCCTCGGGCAGCGGGTAGACGCCCTCGCTCTCGATGGGGTTCTGCGTGGCCATGACCAGGAACGGGTTCGGCATCGGGTAGGTCTTGCCGCCGATGGAGACATGCCGCTCGGCCATCACCTCGAGCAGAGCCGACTGCACCTTGGCGGGCGCGCGGTTGATCTCGTCGGCCAGGACGAAGTTGGCGACGACCGGACCCAGCTCGGTGTCGAACTCCTCCTTGCCCTGCCGGTAGATGCGGGTACCGATGAGGTCGGTGGGCACCAGGTCGGGGGTGAACTGCACCCGGGAGAAACTGCCGCCGACCACCCGGGCGAAGGTTTCCACGGCGAGGGTCTTGGCGATACCGGGCACGCCCTCGAGCAGGACGTGTCCGCGCGCGAGCACACCGACGAGCAGGCGTTCGACCAGCCGATCCTGACCGACGATCACCCGCTTCACTTCGTAGATCGCCTTTTCCAGGGTCTGGACATCGCGCTCGAGGGTGCTGGGTGCCGACGGCGACTCCTTCACCGTACTTACCGCGTTCACACCATCACTCGAAGTCACCAACATCCCCGCTTTCGCCTCGGTCTTGTGCGTGCTGGTCCCAACTATTCCAGGTATCGCGCGCCGATGCCGCACCCGGTTCGGGAAGAGTCGCCGTTTTTTGCGAATCGACGGCCGCACTCGTGTTCGGATCGGGTGCCGATCGACGGCCCGTCCCGGCCGGAATTCGGTGTGCGATGTTTCTCAGGCCGCCGAGCGGGTGGCTTCGACGCGGCCGGTGATCCGAATGCGCGAGCCCGCCAAGACACCCGTGTACGTGCGGCGGCCATGAGTGCGCTCGACACTGGTGGTGGATTCGGTGAGGCGCAGCGCGGCGGCCCACTCGCGCAGGTGCCGCTCGGTCGATTCGGGTTGATCGCGCGGCGCGACCCGGCCGCGGAACTCCACCTCCTGCTGTTCGGCGCAGGGCAGCGAATACACGCCCTGGTGCCAAACCCACACCAGCGGAGGGAGTTCCACGCCGGTCTCGGCCACCGCACGCGCGTTCACCGCCGCGGAGATCGCGTCGGCGACCTCCATCGTGAGCGAAATCGTCTGCGTCTCGGTCGGATAGCACGTCATGCCGGGCACGGTCTCACCGATGCGCGCGAAATGCCTGTCACCGCAAGGTGCGCGTGTCCCGGCGCGGGCGGCACGGGTCAGTCGGTGCTCTCCTCCACCGACACCACCATGCCGGTGGTCGCGTCGATCTGCACCTCGTATTCGGCGCCGGTGCGGGTCGCCACGTCGACCTCCCACGTCGGCGTTCCGTCGGCCATCTCCAGTTCGATGGACTGTACGGTCGCGCCCATCAGCGCGTCCTGGGCGGCCCGCAGCGCCTCCTGATCGCTGACCGCGGGCTGCACCGCGGGTACCGCGGCGGCGGGTGCGGCTGCCGCGCCGAGCGCGGCGGCGGCCAGCACCACACCGAACGAGAATCGGCGCAGGCCGTCGGTGCCGCGAGGAATCGTGACCGTCATGATGACGCTCCTTTGCTCGGACTCCGGGATTTCGCAGGCGCGGCGGGATCGATCTTTCGCGCCCTCGCGGACGGAGCTACCACCGTCGCGGCGGTTCATGCGCGGACGTTCGGGAGGTTCGGCGGAAGCATCGTGGAGGGAAACATCGAGAAACGGCGACAGAACGGTCACGCGTGGGTACAGTTTTCGACACGTTCCCACACCGGACCGCCAGCGTCGGTGACTCCGGAGTTCGGGCGCTGTCGCTGATCTACCGAGGACGTGCTGTGTCGCTGCATCGAGAGACCTCCGGTTCCCTTTCCGTCCAGGACCTGCTCGGTGCGGTCGAGGCCGGAACATCCACCAGTCATCGCGCCGACTCCGGTTCGGGCGGATATGTCAGGGCCGTCGCGGGTGTGGCGGTGGCGGCGGGAGCGCTGCTCACCACGGTCGCCCAGCTGGCTCCGGCCGCCGCGGTCGCCGCTCCTCCGACGCCCGTCGACGAGGCCGATCCGGTCGCCGATCCGGTGCCGCTGGACATCCAGTCCGCACCCGAGCTGCTACAGGCCGCGGTGGACGCCACCGTCGCCGCGGTGACCAACCAGATGCCGCCCACCCCGACCGAGATCGCCCCGCCCGCGCAACCCGCTCCGGCACCGGCGGCCACGCCCTTCGGCCTGGCCGGGCTCCCGGCCGAGATCGCCGCACCGCTGGCGCAGGCCGAGCAGACCATCAAACAGCTCCAGCAGCAGTTCGCCCCCGCCGCGCCCGCTCCCGCACCCTTCATCGCCGCTCCTGCCGTACTGCCGGTGGGTGGCCAGATCAGCTCCGGATTCGGCAGCCGCTGGGGCGCGTTCCACTACGGCGTCGATATCGCCGACGCGCTGGGGACACCGATCCACTCGGCGCTGGGCGGCACCGTCGTGGAGGCCGGACCGGCCGACGGCTTCGGACTCTGGGTGCGTGTGCTCCAGGACGACGGCACCACCGCCGTCTACGGCCACGTCAACGACATCTACGTCGCCGAGGGCCAGCGGGTGAACGCGGGCGACGTGATCGCCACCGTCGGCAACCGCGGCCAGTCCACCGGCCCCCACCTGCACCTGGAGATCTGGGACCAGCACGGCAACAAGATCGACCCGGTCTCCTGGCTCGCCGCCAAGGGCGTACTCATGGAACAGCGCTGGGGCGCACACTGACCACACCGGAAGTGTCTCCCCTGCCCTGCGCCACTCCGCCCGCTCGCACGGAGTCATGCAGCCGCGCCAGCGCAGTAGCGCCGGGCGCCCACACACCTGAACTATGACCGAGGCGAAACGCTTTCATCTCGGTGCGCGGCACTACGGGTCGAAGAGATCGCGGGCAACTGGGACGGACTGTCGGACAGGGCCAACCTCACGGTTCCGCTTGGCCCGGCGGGCTGGATCTTCGTCGTAACTCCTCTCGGATGGGCCGCCCGTGGCAGCCGGACAAAGGGAAGCCAGGGACGTCGACGCGCTACCGATGGCGTTAATCGATGCCGGGTTCACGGCACGCCGTGTTCGCGGACGAGTTCCCGGAGATCAGCGGCGATGAGCTGTCGGGCCTTGCAGCGATTCCCCTGATCTATGGCGACTGCACAGCCGCCACGTGAACAGTAGAATACAGAACCGATCGCCTTCACCGACGAAGGTTCTGACACCGTCGCCCAGCAAAGCCGGTGATACACAGTGTCCACTGCACGCGCCCTGTGCTCTGTCTAATGAAATGGAGTTGTCATCCATCAGCATCGGCTGCCGGAGCTGTGTGCCCAGTTGACACGTACCCTCGAATCCTGCGTATTCCGGATATCCGATTGGGTCGATGGACGGTACCGGGGCGACACCATTGGCGCGCGGTCTCTCGCCACCGTCACTCGGATGTACCGAGGAATCGACGTGACCAGCGCTGCTGCCCTCCGCGGTATCAGGATCTCCGCGATGGACTTCCCGATGCCCGGCCGTATGCAACATCGAGCCTCGCCTGTAACCAAGGAGGCCGCCGCCGACATTGCGGCCAAGCGCGAGTTCGTCGTCCGCCAGGTCGAGATGGCGAAGGTCGGTGTCACCAACCTGCTCCTTCTGGGCAGACGGCCCACCGCGGCGGACTGGGCCGCGGAACATAGACGCATTATCGTGCAGCGTGCGAATCTGCCGGCAAACGGGCGGCCCGAGCATCTGCGCACGCCGTTGACCGATGCCGATCGGATCGCGTTCAACGATTTCTTCGGTAGGAATATCCGCACTGAAGGCGGCGAACTCGATCCCGAGACAGGGTATTTCGTTGGTGGACAAGAGACCCCGCTCAGCATCACCTACGCGGAGGCCGGGCGGCGAGCCCACGCCCGATTCGGGGCTGGAAACGAGCACATCGAAGAACTGCAGAACACCGTTCGGCTGTCCGACGGGACGGTAATAGACTCGAATCGACTGGTCCGGGGTGAACGCTGGGAGGAAGTTTCGCGAGCGAAGGCCGCCGCACAAGCCGCGCTCGGCCAAGACGTGTCTACCTGGCGTATGACGCGGAATAGCCACGACATCGTATCGATACCAGCGACACAGGCCGATCGGGAACGAATGCGCCAGGATGCCTATACACAGCTGGCACAACCCGATTTCACCATCAGAAACTGGGCAGACGTCCAATACAAACTGAGCCTGGGGTGGGAGATGAGAGGCGGGACCGATGGGGCGGCCAGAACACTTGCGGCCGAGGCCGGAATGTTTCATCTGAATCGCGTGCCTGTCTACCCACACGATATCGATCTCCTCGCGATGACCATGGACCAAGACAAGTTCATCGACTACATCGTCGAGCACGACCGCAGCATGCGGGATCCGGCAGGAGAACCCGTGCTGAACCCTTAGAGCCAGATTCACCAAAGGCGACCACCGAGGTGTTGACGAATGTGGTCTACGAGGTCACCGGGGTTCTCGATGCCCTCAGTGGGGCGTAGCAGCGCCGCACCGCAGGGCTCGGCGTGGCGGAGACGCGCGGTTCCGCTATATTCACGGTCGCAGCTGGTTCGCCGGAGGTGGAGTCGAGGAGCCCCTTATCCGCCCGATGGCGTCGAGCCGAGGGACGCGCGTCCGCGCGGACCGAGGTGAAGAGGGAACCCGGTGGAATTCCGGGACTGTCCCGCAGCGGTGAGTGGGAACGACGGCCGTCACAGGCACTGGGCGCGCGCCCGGGAAGCGACGGCCGGTAGGTCCAGCCCCGGACTCCGACTCCGGGGTCGACCCGGGTCGGGTCGTCGCCCACGAGTCCGAAGACCTGCCGGTTGTGCCGGATACGCCGTATCCGGCGGCCGTCGCCTCGTGGATCGGGCGCTGCGCCGAGTGGGACCCGGGCACGGGAAGATGCTGCAGGGGCTCCGTCGGTGTGCGTTCGGTGCGGGTGGCGGCCATCGGCTGTCTACCTCACGAGGCGACTATGTATTCCCCCTCCGAACCGGGGCTCTCAGACGCGGGGCGTCCGGCCCGGATTTCGCCGATCACATCCGGTGTTCCCTCGGTCGTGCGGAGTCTGCGGCGGCATTCCGGGCCGCGGGTGCCGTTCTCGGTCGAATTCAATCCACCCCGTGACGCCGCGGGCGAGGCCCGGCTGTGGCGGGCGGTGCGCGAATTCGAGCGGATGCACCCGGCTTTCGTGTCGATGACCTACGGGGCCGGTGGGTCCACCAAGGACCGCACCGCCCGCATCACCGGCCAGCTGGCGCAGCAGACCACCCTGCTGCCGGTCGCGCATCTGACCGCCGTCGGCCACAGCGTCGCCGAACTGCGCGCGCTGGTGGGCTCGTACGCCGATTGCGGAATCCGCAATATCCTGGTGCTGCGCGGCGATCCGCCCGGCGACCCGCTCGGCGAATGGCACCGGCATCCCGACGGCGTCGAGTACGCTGAGGAGCTGGTGCGCATCGTGCGCGATCTCGGTGACTTCCACGTCGGCGTCGCATCCTTCCCGCAGGGGCACCACCGCTCCCCCGACCTGGACACCGACACCGCCTTCCTGGCCGCGAAACTGCGTGCGGGCGCGGATTACTCGATCACTCAGATGTTCTTCGACGTCGAACACTATCTGCGCCTGCGGGATCGGGTGCTGGCGGCCGATCCCGTGCAGGGCGCGAAACCGATCATCCCGGAGCTGATGCCGATCACCTCCATGCGCACCGTCGCGCGCGCCGAGGAACTCAGCGGCCGCGCGCTGCCCGCGGCCGTCCTGGACCGGCTGCGCCGGGCCGCGGGCGACGGCCCCGAGGAGAACCGCGCCGCGGTCCGCAGGGTCGGCATCGAGATCGCCACCGAGATGGCCCAGCGCCTCATCGATGAGGGCGCACCCTGCCTGCACTTCATCACCCTCAACTTCGCCAAGGCCACCACCGAGGTGCTGACGAATCTGGGCTACGAGGTCACCGCCGCCCCGCTGAGCGCCTGACCGTCCACCGGTCCGCTGATCACCCGACGGTGGACGGCACGTACGGAATGTGCTGCGAGCTGTTGTCGTCCACCCGGATCGGGCGACCCAACTGCGGGAAGGCGCGCTGGGCGCAGTCGGTGCGCTCGCAGACCTTGCAGCCCGCGCCGATCGGCACGGCCGCGCTCGGATCGTCCACCGGCAGCGCGTGGGAGTAGACGAGCTTGTCCGCGTACGCCAGATCGCAGCCCAGCCCGATGGCGAAATCCCTTTTCGCGGAGAGGTATCCGGGCGTCTTCTCGTCGGTGGTGCGGGCCAGCCACAGGTAGTTGCGGCCGTCGGGCATCCGCGCGATCTGGGTGCGGATGCTGCCCGGGGTGGCGAACGCCTCGTGCACGACCCACAGCGGACAGCTGCCACCCACCCGGGAGAAGTGGAATGCGGTGGCGGACTGGCGTTTCGAGATGTTCCCGGCGCGGTCGGTGCGGACGAAGAAGAACGGCACCCCGCGTTTGCCGGGCCGCTGCAGGGTGGACAGGCGGTGGCAGACGGTCTCGAAGCCGACCTCGAATTGGGCGGCGAGCAGTTCGATGTCGTAGCGCAACGCTTCGGCGGCCGTCCAGAACCGGGTGTAGGGCAGGATGAGCGCACCGGCGAAGTAGTTGGCCAGGCCGATCCGCAGCAGTCCCCGCGACTGCTCCGGCATGGCGTCGGCCTCGTCGATGAGGTCGGCGATGACCGCGCCCTGGGTGAGGAAGGCCAACTGCGTGGCCAATTGGAAGGCACGCTGGCCGGTCGAGAGCCGACGTGCCAGGGTCAGCACGCGGTCATTCGGGTCATACACCCGTTTGGGGCCGGGATGATTCGGATCATCGGTGCGGATCGCGACCGTGATGCCGAACTCCTCTCGCAACAGGCGGGTCAGTTGCAGGTCGAGCCCGCCCGGCTGGAAACCGTTGCGCGTGAACAGTTCCTCAGCCGCGGTGTCGAGTGCGGGGATGTGATTGCGCCGGTCGTAGAAGTAGTCGCGCACATCCTCGTAGGGCATGGCCGTGGCGGAGTCGCCCCGGCCGCCGTCGATTTCGGCGGAGAAGCGCTCCATCTGCTCGGTGGCCCCGCGCAGGCGACGATGCAGGGAGACGAGCAGACGC
Source organism: Nocardia sp. CC201C (assembly GCF_030010695.1). Lineage (NCBI taxonomy): Bacteria > Bacillati > Actinomycetota > Actinomycetes > Mycobacteriales > Nocardiaceae > Nocardia > Nocardia sp. CC201C. The sequence goes on along the minus strand of NZ_JASCXP010000091.1, from coordinate 13,192 downwards.
GCCGCCGCCGGCACCCGGGCCACCAGATCGTCCATCTCGGCGGTGGTGATGGCGGCACCGTCGGGGTCCTCGGCGAAGACGTCCTGGAGGTCGGCGATGAGCCGGGCGTCGGTGTCGGCGGCGAAGAAGCCCATATCCAGATCGAAGCGGGAGTTCAGGCGCAGCAGTACCGGCACGGTCAGCGGTCGTTGATCGTGCTCGAGCTGATTGATGTAGCTCACGGATAGCTCCAGGGCCTTGGCCAGCGCCGACTGGGAAAGTCCCCGCTGTTCCCGGAGCGTGCGCAGTCGCGCGCCCGCATACATCTTCTGCATGCCCTCAATTTAGCAGCCTCGCTTTACACAACTTTCACACTTTCACCGCCGCGCTTACACAAAAATAGGCATTTGCGGGGGATTTCCATGTCCGCGCTGCCTGTATAGCGTGCGAAATATCCCGATGAACCTCGATGCCTGGGAGGCCCCGACCGTGAAGAACCATCTCGTCCGCACCCACCGCTCCGCGGAGAGCTTCCCCCGGGAGGAACATCTCGCATGGCGGATCGCCGAGGTGGCCGCCGATGCCGTGGAGGTTGCCCCGGAGACGGAGGAGATGATCGTCAACCGGATCATCGACAATGCCGCCGTGGCCGCGGCCGCGCTCACCCGCCGCCCCGTCGCCAATGCCCGCGCCCAGGCGCTGGCCCACCCCTACCGGCCCGGTGCGGCCGTCTTCGGGGTCGACGGCCGTTTCTCCCCGGAGTGGGCGGCCTGGGCCAATGGGGTGGCGGTGCGCGAACTCGACTTCCACGACACCTTCCTGGCCGCGGAGTACTCGCATCCGGGCGACAACATCCCGGCGATCCTCGCGGTGGCGCAGCACGCGGGCCGCTCCGGCCGCGACCTGATCCGCGGTCTGGCAACGGGTTACGAGATCCAGGTCGACCTGGTGCGCGCCATCTGCCTGCACGAGCACAAGATCGACCACGTCGCCCACCTCGGCCCGTCCGCCGCCGCCGGTATCGGCACCCTGCTCGGACTCGACACCGAGACCATCTACCAGGCCATCGGCCAGGCGCTGCACACCACCACCGCCACCCGCCAGTCCCGGAAGGGCGAGATCTCCAGCTGGAAGGCCTATGCCCCGGCCTTCGCCGGGAAGATGGCCGTGGAGGCCGTGGACCGGGCCATGCGCGGCGAGGGTGCGCCGTCTCCCATCTGGGAGGGTGAGGACGGTGTGATCGCCTGGCTGCTGGGCGGCCCGAAGGCCGAGTACAACGTGCCGCTGCCCGGTCCGGGCGAGCCCAAGCGCGGCATTCTCGACACCTACACCAAGGAGCATTCGGCCGAGTACCAGAGCCAGGCCCCGATCGACCTGGCGTTCCGGCTGCGCGAGCGGATCGGCGACCTCGATCAGATCGCGTCGATCGTGCTGCACACCAGCCACCACACCCACTATGTGATCGGCACCGGTTCGCGCGACCCGCAGAAGTTCGACCCCCGGGCGTCGCGCGAGACCCTGGACCACTCGATCATGTACATCTTCGCGGTCGCCCTGCAGGACGGCACCTGGCACCACGAGCGTTCCTACGCACCCGAGCGTGCCCAGCGGCCCGACACCGTCGAACTGTGGCGCAAGATCTCGACCGCTGAGGATCCGGAGTGGACGCGCCGCTATCACTCCACCGATCCGAGCGAAAAGGCGTTCGGCGCACGTGCCGAGGTGACCCTGAAGAGCGGCGAGGTCATCACCGACGAGTTGGCCGTCGCCGACGCGCATCCGCTGGGTGCGCGCCCCTTCGCCCGCGCACAGTACATCGCCAAGTTCCGTGCCCTCGCCGAGGGCGTGATCGAACCGGCCGAGCAGGACCGCTTCCTCGAGGTGGCCCAGCGCGCGGGCGAATTGTCGCCCGCCGAGCTGCCCGAAATCACCTTCTCCGTATCCACGGATGTGCTCGCCCGCGCACCCCGGTCGCCGCGGGGGCTGTTCCGATGACGGGTCTGCTCGCCGCCGCCACCTCCGCCCCCGACAAGCGCGCCGCTTTCCGGGCCGGACTCGCCTCCGGGCGGATCCAGCGATTCCCGGGAGCCTTCAACCCGTTGGTGGCCAGGCTGATTCAGGAGATCGGCTTCGACGGCGTGTATGTCTCCGGGGCGGTGCTCTCGGCGGATCTGGCCCTGCCCGATATCGGTCTGACCACGCTCACCGAGGTGGCGGGACGCGGTCAGCAGATCGCGCGGGTGACCGACCTGCCGGTGCTCATCGACGCCGATACCGGGTTCGGCGAGCCCATGAGCGCCGCCCGCACCGTCACCGTCATGGAGGACGCCGGACTCGCGGGCCTGCATCTCGAGGATCAGGTCAACCCCAAGCGCTGCGGCCATCTCGACGGCAAGGCCGTGGTATCGACCGAAGAGATGGTCCGGCGGCTGCGAGCGGCCGTATCGGCCAGGCGTGACCCGAATTTCGTCATCTGCGCCCGCACCGACGCCGCCGGGATCGAGGGGATCGACGCCGCGATCGAACGGGCCCGAGCCTATGCGGACGCGGGCGCGGATGTGATCTTCACCGAGGCACTGCACACGGCCGCCGATTTCGAGAAGTTCCGGGCGGCGGTGTCGATTCCCCTGCTGGCCAATATGACCGAGTTCGGCAAGTCCGACCTGCTGACCGCCGAGGTGCTGGAGTCGATCGGCTACAACGCCGTCATCTATCCGGTGTCGACGCTGCGCCTGGCGATGTACGCCGCCGAGGCCGGGCTGCGGGAGATCTTCGAACAGGGCACGCAATCCGGGCTGCTGGACCGGATGCAGCATCGCAGCCGCCTCTACGAGCTGCTGCGGTACCAGCGATACAACGAATTCGATTCCGAGATATTCAATTTCACTCTGGGAAGGAATCAGTGATGGGGGATATCACCGTCCCGACCATCTACAAGGGGCTCGCGGGCGTTGTCGTCGACACCACCGCGATATCCAAGGTGGTGCCCGAGACCAACGCGCTGACCTATCGCGGCTACGCCGTGCAGGACCTGGCGGCCAACTGCACCTTCGAACAGGTCGCCTACCTGCTCTGGTACGGCGAACTGCCGAACGACGCGCAGTACGCGCGGTTCTGCCAGCAGGAGCGCGCCTCCCGCCGGGCCGACCGCTCGCTGCTGTCGCTCATCGCGAAGATGCCCGACAACTGCCACCCGATGGACGTGGTGCGCACCGCGATCAGCTATCTGGGCGCGGAAGATCCCCTGGAAGACGACAATTCACCGCAGGCCAACCGCGCCAAGGCGTTGCGCATGATGGCGGTGCTGCCCACCATCGTGGCCGCCGACCACCGCAAACGGCACGGCCTGGAACCCATTGCGCCGCACTCGCAGCTGGGCTTCGCCGAGAACTTCCTCAACATGTGTTTCGGGAAGGTTCCCGCTCCGGAGCTGGTGCGGGCGTTCGAGGTCTCGCTGATCCTGTACGCCGAGCACAGCTTCAACGCCTCCACCTTCGCCGCGCGCGTGGTCACCTCCACGCTCTCCGATATCTACAGCGCGGTCACCGCCGCCATCGGCGCGCTCAAGGGACCGCTGCACGGCGGCGCGAACGAGGCCGTCATGCACGACATGCTCGAGATCGGCGACCCCGATCTGGCCGCACGGTGGCTGCGCGACAAGCTGTCCCGCGGTGAGAAGGTCATGGGTTTCGGCCATCGGGTGTACAAGAACGGCGACTCCCGGGTGCCGACCATGAAGCGCGCGTTCCTGGACATCGCCGCCGTCACCGACGGACAGCCGTGGGTGCGGATGTACGAGATCCTGGAGAGCACCATGCGTGAGGCCACCGGGATCGCCCCGAATCTGGACTTCCCCACCGGCCCGGCCTATTACCTGCTCGGCTTCGATATCGAGATGTTCACGCCGATCTTCGTCATGAGCCGCATCACCGGCTGGACCGCCCACATCGTCGAGCAGGGTGAATCCAATGCGTTGATCCGGCCACTGAGCGAATACGTCGGTGTGCCACCGCGTTCCGTCGTGGCCTGAGCGGACGCGATGCCGGGCCGGTCCCGCGCGGAACCGGCCCGGTCGTCACGCCGCGACGCGGCTGCCTCAGGCGAGGTCGAAGCGGTCGTTCTCCATGACCCCTACCCAGGCGCCGACGAAGTCGTCGACGAACTTGCGGCCCGCGTCCTGCTGGGCGTACACCTCGGCCACGGCGCGCAGCACCGAATGCGAACCGAAGAGCAGATCGTTGGCGGTGGCGGTCCAGCGGGTCTTGCCGGAGGCGCGGTCGACGCCCTCGTACACGTTCTCCGCGGACTCCGACGGCTTCCACTCGGTGCTGTCGTCGAGCAGGTTGACGAAGAAGTCGTTCGTCAGCGTGCCCGGACGGTCGGTGAAGACGCCGTATTCGGAGCCGCCGTGGTTCGCGCCGAGCGCACGCATGCCGCCGATCAGCACCGTCAGCTGCGGAGCCGTCACGTCGAGCATGTAGGCCCGGTCCAGCAGCAGCCGTTCCAGCGGGGCCTTCTCCCCGGAGCGCACGTAGTTGCGGAAGCCGTCGGCACGCGGTTCCAGCACCGCGAACGACTCCACATCCGTGTTCTCCTGGGTGGCGTCCGTGCGACCGGGCCGGAACGGCACGGTGACCCCGTGCCCGGCGTCCTTGGCGGCCTTCTCGACGGCCGCCGATCCGGCGAGCACGATCAGATCGGCGAGGGAGATCTTCTTGCCGCCCGCGGCGGAGCCGTTGAACTCCGCCTGGATGCGTTCCAGCACGGGCAGCACCTTCGCCAGTTCGGCGGGTTCGTTGACCTCCCAGTTCTGCTGCGGTTCGAGCCGGATGCGGGCACCGTTCGCGCCACCGCGCTTGTCGGTGCTGCGGAAGCTCGCCGCCGACGCCCACGCGGTCTTGACCAGCTGCGTCACCGACAGGCCGGAGTCGAGGACCTTGGCCTTGAGCACCGCCACGTCCTGATCGTCGACCAGTTCGTGATCGACCGCGGGCACCGGATCCTGCCACAGCTGCGGTTCGGGCACCCACGGACCCAGGTAGCGGCTGACCGGACCCATATCGCGGTGCAGCAGCTTGTACCACGCCTTGGCGAAGGCTTCGGCCAACTCCTCGGGATGCTCCAGCCAGCGGCTGGTGATCTCCCGGTAGATCGGATCCTCGCGCAGCGACAGATCGGTGGTCAGCATCGTCGGGGCGCGCCCCGGCCCGCCGAACGGGTCCGGGATGGTGCCCGCGCCCGCGCCGTCCTTGGCTGTCCACTGCCAGGCCCCGGCGGGGCTCTTGGTCAGCTCCCATTCGTAACCGTAGAGGTTCTGCAGGAAGCCGTTACCCCACTGGGTCGGGGTGGAGGTCCACACCACCTCGAGCCCACTGGTGATGGCGTCCTTGCCCTTTCCGGTGCCGTGCGCGCTCTTCCAGCCCAGCCCCTGCTGTTCCAGCGGGGCGGCCTCGGGTTCCGGGCCGACCAGGGCGGCATCGCCCGCGCCGTGGGTCTTGCCGAAGCTGTGCCCGCCGACGATGAGCGCGGCGGTCTCCTCGTCGTTCATGGCCATGCGGCCGAAGGTCTCGCGAATATCGCGGGCGGCGGCCACCGGATCCGGCTGGCCGTTGGGCCCTTCCGGATTCACGTAGATCAGGCCCATCTGCACCGCGCCGAGCGGACCGGACAGTTCGCGGTCACCGCTGTAGCGCTCGTCGCCGAGCCAGGTGTCCTCCGGCCCCCAGAAGATCTCCTCCGGCTCCCACACGTCGGGGCGGCCGAAACCGAAGCCGAAGGTCTTGAACCCCATCGACTCCAGCGCCACATTGCCCGCGAACACCAGCAGGTCGGCCCAGGAGATCTTGTTGCCGTACTTCTGTTTGACCGGCCACAGCAGGCGGCGGGCCTTGTCCAGGTTGGCGTTGTCGGGCCAGCTGTTGAGCGGCGCGAAGCGCTGCGCGCCCTGGCCGCCGCCACCGCGTCCGTCGGCGATGCGGTAGGTGCCCGCGGCATGCCAGCTCATCCGGATGAACAGGCCGCCGTAGTTGCCGTAGTCGGCGGGCCACCAGTCCTTCGAATCGGTCAGCACCGCGGCCACATCCGCCTTCAGCGCCTCGACGTCCAGCTTCCGGAACTCCGCGGCGTAGTCGAAATCCGCGCCGAGCGGGTTGGATTTCGAGGAGTGCGCGTGCAGCACGGAGACATCGATCTGCTCCGGCCACCAGTCCTTGTTGGTGCGCGGGCGATGGTCGGTCTTGGGGGTCGGGGCCGGGATCGCCGGGTTCTCACTCTCGCTGGTGCTGTGAGTTTCGGATGTCACGACATTCCTTCCTGAATGAATCGAGCGGGCTGCGATCAGGGGCGTGCGGCCGCGGCGCAGTCGGGGCACAGACCCCAGTAGATGACCTCGGCCTCGTCGATGGTGAAACCGCTGTCATCGGACGCGGTCAGGCACGGGGCCGCGCCGACGGCGCAGTCGACGTCGGCGATGGTCCCGCAGTTCCGGCAGACGACATGGTGATGGTTGTCGCCGACCCGCGTCTCGTATCGGGCCACCGATCCGGAGGGCTGAATGCATCGGATCAGGCCCGCGGCGGTCAGCGTGTGCAGCGAGTCGTACACCGCTTGGTGCGATACCGCCGACAGGCGGTCCCGGACGGCGCGGATGATGGAATCGGTATCGGCGTGCGGGTGGTCGTGCACGGCACTCAGCACCGCGACCCGCGGGGCGGTCACGCGCAGCGAAGCTCCCCGCAGCATCTGCTGGAACTCCGTGGCCGTGGGCACACCCAGAGTCTCGTCCGCTCTCTGGAACGAGTCAAGCATTCTGGCGGATCCGGAAAACCCGCTATCGATCGTGCGACGCCGCGACCGCGCCGGTATCGAGCAGGCCCGTCAGCGTGGCGAGCAGGTCGGCGCGCTCCGGATACTCGCCCGGCTGCCACGGGCATGCGATATCCAGGGCGACGACCCGACCGGTGGCGATCACCCGCCGCACCGCGTCGAACACGGCGTCACGGGTGGGGCCGCCGGTCACCGGATAGAGCAGACCTGGAACCTCCTCGGCGGTGATCACGTCGACGTCGATGTGCAGCAGGACCGGGCCGTCCGGCAGCGTGATCGTGTCGACGCCGCAATGCCGCACCGGCGCGGTCGAAAGGTACTCCCGCTCACCGGGATCCAGATCGCGGGCGTCGACCAGTACCGTCCGCTCCGCGGCCACCGGACGCAGCCCGAGCGGTTCGGCCATCAGGTCCGCGTGTGCCCCGAGCGCGAGGCGCAGCGACATGCCGCCGATATAGCCGGAGGTCGACGATTCCAGCGTGTGCACATCACCGTGCGCGTCGAACCAGACGACGGCGGGGTCGATTCCGCGCCGCTGCACGCCCGCCAGCGTGCCCAGGGCGACCGTGCAATCCCCCGACAGCACCACCGGTGTGCCCTCGACCGCGGCGACGGTGGCCGCCACCTCCCGGTACAGGGCGACCAGACGCTCCCAGACGGTGCCGTCGGGCAGCTCGGGCACCACGGTCCGATAGCCGGGACCGGGCATCGGAATGGCGTCCGGGGCCAAGGGTTCGTCTTGATGGAACGGCACGAGAACAGGCGAGGACATGGAGCGACGCTAGATCCGGAAACCGGTGTCCGCAATATGTTTCGGGTCGGCGGTCCTCACGCGGACGCGGTCGGCCGTCCCGCGGCGCGGGCGCGGACGTGGATGCGTTCGCCGTGTTTGCCGAAGAGGCTGAGCACCTCCACGCTGCCGCGCCCGGCAGCGCCGAACCAGTGCGGTATGCGGCAGTCGAATTCGGCCGCCTCGCCGACGCCCATGACGAAATCGTGGTCGCCGAGCCGGACGCGCAGGTGGCCGCGCAGCACGTAGAGCCATTCGTAGCCGTCGTGGGTGCGCGGGTACGGGGTGTCGTCGTGGGCGGGAATGGTCATCTTGTAGGCGCGTGGTTCGCCCTGGTGCCGCGACAGCGGGATCAGGACGCGGCCGTCCTTCCTGGTGGGTTGCTGCGGTATGCGCGGGTCGACGATGCGCGGGGCGACCACGATCTCGTCGAGCGGCACCCCGAGCGCCACCGTGATCGGCAGCAGCAGTTCGAGACTCGGTTTGCGCTGACCCGACTCCAGGCGCGACAGCGTACTGGTGGACAGTCCCGTGAGCCGGGCCAGCTCGGACAGGCTGTAGCCCTTCTGCTCCCGGGCGCTGCGCAGACGAGGTGGGATCTGCTCGATCACGGAGCCGACGCTGGGCTGTCCATCCATGGGCCCAGTCAACCAATTTGTCCCGGGATCGGCAACAACCGTTGCCGGTATCGCGGGCGTGGCCCGATGCTCGGCTCGGAGGTGAGCCGATATGAACACGACAACGACAACGACATCGACAACCACGACCACCCGACTGCCCACCGGGGTGTACCTGCTGGGCTTCAGCCTGTTCGCCATGGGCAGCGCGGAGTTCCTGCTGGCCGGAGTCCTACCCGAGGTCGCGACCGACCTCGACGTCCCCCTCTCCTCGGCCGGCATGCTCATTACCGCGTTCGCGCTGGGTGTCGTCTGCGGCGGACCGCCGTTCGCGGTGCTCAGCCTGCGCTGGCCGCGCCGGACCGCACTGATGGCGACCCAGGGCGTCTTCGCCGCATCCATCGCCCTGGGCCTGTTCGGCGACTACACCGTGCTGCTGGCCTCCCGGGTGGTGGCCGGAATCGCCTACGCCGGATTCTTCGCCATCGCGTCGGTGACCGCGATCGGCCTGGTCACGCCGGACCGCACCGCCCGGGCGTCCGGGGTGGTGGTGAGCGGACTCAGTGTGGCCATGGTGGCGGGCGGCCCCGCGGGCACCCTGCTGAGCCATTTCACCGGCTGGCGCGGCGGATTCTGGGCCGTGGTGGTCCTGACACTCGCCGGGATCATCGGGTGTCTGCTCGGAATACCCGCTGCCGCACAGGCTTCCGTGCCGCACACCGGAGCCGCGGTGACACGGGAGCTGGACACGTTGCGCAAGCCCATGCTCTGGGTGGTCTGGTCGGTGACCATTCTGACCACCGCGGCGTACATGATCACGTTCAACTATCTGGCGGCCATGCTCGCCGACATCACCGGCATGGCGGAGGTCTGGATTCCGGCCGTGCTCGCACTCTTCGGCATCGGGGCGTTCGTGGGGCTGTCCATCGGCGGCCGCATCTCCGATCGACGGCCGCATCTCGCCCTGGGAACCGGTGCGGTCGGGATCGTACTGCTGTCGGCGCTGCTGGCGGCGGCCATGCCGACGGCGTGGGTGGTGGTGCCGGTGGTCTTCCTGCTCGGGATCGCCGCCTTCGTGCTCAATCCCGCCCTCTACGGCCGGGTGTTCGCACTCGCCGGCGATGCGCCGACGCTGGCCGGCGCCACCACCGTGTCGGCGTTTCAGCTGGGCATCAGCTGCACCCCCGTGCTGGCGGCGCTCACGCTCACCCGCGGCGCCGCGTTGACCTCGGTCTGCCTGATCGGCGCGGCGCTCGCGGCGGCGGCCGTACCGCTCATCCGCCTGGACCGGGCACGGCAGGAGGCGGCGACGGAACTCGCGCAGGCGGACGAATCGCGCTGAGTTCGACGCGGGTCGACGCGGGATCGATGCCAGGAGTGAGAAGCGGCCGGGCCGGACACCGGCTCGGATCGCGGTCGGGCTCGATCGCTCTCGGCCTGGATCGCTCTCGGCCTGGATCGCTGCCGGCCTGGATCGCTGCCGGCCTGGATCGCTGCCGGCCTGGATCGCTCTCGTCCCGGATCGCTGCCGGGCTCGGATAGCACCGACGGGAGGTGGATTTCGCGGTTGGGTTCTCCCGTCGGTGCCCGTATCCGTTACAGCGTCGGTCCCGCTGCGGGACGGGGCCGCGGGCCGCCAGGGCATGCGGCCCATGGGTCTGCCGATCGGTGGGCAACCTGCCAACCCTCGACACGCTGAGAGTTAGCGAAACGCGGTTCATGATCGGAAACCCGCTGAAAGCGTAGCGTTGTCACACCGGCAGGCAAGACATCACACGAGCGTTGGCACCGAATGTCATGGATTGGTGGCACTTCCGGTCATAGATGGCCCAAAATTCGCCATACCCACACGTTTTACGGTACCCCGTATCAGCCGGGCACGCCGGTGCCGGGCAGCAAACCTCCCCGCCCGGCCAGCACCGCCTCGTCGAACAGGGTCTGATAGCTCTCCCGTGCCAGGTGAGCCACCGAGCCGGGGCGCAGGTACCCGTCGAGCTGGTGGGCGGTATGCACGAGTCGCACCGCCCATCGGCCCGCGCGCTCCCCGGTGTACAGCAGCCGACGCTCGATCTGATAGGCCAGATCCATACAGGCCGAGCCGATCTCGGCATAGGCCCGCGCCTCCGGCTCCCAGGCGGGTCGTCCGGCCTCCGCGGGTTCCAGGGCCGCCACGACCGCGGCCAGTTCGTCCCCGGCTCGCCGCAGGCGGCGTTCGTAGCGGACGAGCCCGTCCCGACCGGCCAGGCGGCGTGCGGTGACCGGCCCCTGTCGGTGGATGCGCTCGGCCTCCGCAGTCCGCGCGACTCCGCGTAGCGCGGCGGCGGGCAGGTCCCGCAGCAGCCAATCCACCGCCAGTACCGCGTCGATCTCCGCTACCAGCATCGTCATCCCGCCTTCTGCCCGTGAGGCCGCACAAACAATCGGTACCGCTCGTACCGTCAGCCGATATTGGCGGAGAGGTCCGGAATCATCCGGTACGCCTCGTCCTGCCAGGTATTCCACGCGTGAATGCCGTACGCGGGGAAGGAATAGGCGACATTGCCGCCACCCAGGGATGCCATGCGCACCTGGAAGGAGCGCGTATTGGCCAGTGCCAGCGCCTCCAACGCCATGCCGTTGGCGGTGGCGATGCTCGGCGGGTCACCGGCGGTGGGGAGACCGCTCGCGGCGGCGACCCACAGTCGGGTGTTGTTGGCGATCAGATTGGGCGCGAAGACGAACGGATCCATGCGCAGCCACTGCGGCCCCCAGGGTGGGGCCATGGAGTCGACGTTGTAGCCGCCCGCGTCCAGCATGGCCAGGCGGATGGCCTCCCGCATGCCGGGCGCGGAGATGTTCAGGTAGCCGGAATAGGCTCCCGCGAAGCTGAACTGGTCGGGATGGTAGGCCGCCAGGGTGAGCGCGGCGCTGCCGCCCATGGACAGGCCGAACACGCCGTTGCGATACGGGTTGAACCCCAGCCGGTCACGCAGCGCCCAGCGCAGGTCGCGACTGATGAAGGTCTCCCACTCGTAGCGGTAGCTCTTGCCCGGACCACCCGAGAGGGTGTCGGTCACGCCCGAGCCGGTATTGCCGGGGCCGGTGCCCGCCGGGATGCCGAAGAATTCGCTCGGGGCGTTCCAGTCGGCGTAGAAGCTGGACTGGCCGCCGACCGGCATGACGACATTGATATTCCAGCTGGCCAGCACCTCGGCGACATTGGTCTCGATCTCCCAGCCGTTGAGGTCCTCCCGCGCCCGCATCCCGTCGAGCGCGTAGACGACCCGGTTGGTATTGCCGTCGGCGGCTCGCAGCACCCGGGTCTTGATGGGGCCCATGCTCGGTGAATCCACCCAGAAGTCGAAGGCCGCGGGCGTGAACGCCGCCGTGGCCGTGGCCGTCGAGCCCACCAGGGCGATACCCGCGGACAGCAGCGCTACCAGCGCCAATGCCGCCCTCCGACAGCCGATACCGAACCATCTCACCGAATTCGACGCAGTGCGAGTCGATCGCATGGATGCCGACCCTTTCCCTCGTGCGGTCGCGAGACCACAAGGCACACAACCGGTCCCCGCACCGGACGGACGCGAGCACCGGGTGCTCGAGGAGGGTATCGGCACCCCGTCAGGAAATGTTGCTATAAATTAGCTGCAAATTCTGTGCGGTCGGTCACATCAACCCTTCAACGATCGTCTTCCGGGTTGGGACGCCAGGTCAGACCCAGGATCACGATGGCGATGCCAAAGAGCACGCACACCGGTTGCAGGATGCTGAAGGTGCGGATGACCGCGATCTGCACGATGATCCAGCCGATCAGCAGGCCGCCGCTGGCGATCGCGACGGTCGGGGCGCGGCGCTCACCGTGCGCGGCGGACCAGGAGGTGACGGCCATCGGAACCGCGACGACGAGCGCCAGGGCGAGGGCGGCGAAGACCGGACTCTCGAACGGGAGCCGCCGCACGATGGTCTGCCCCAGGTCGATTCCGCCGCCCGCCAAGCCGACGGCGCCCGCCACGGCCCAGATCGCCACGAAACCCGACAGCAGCACGAGGGCGGCCTGCTCGAGGGCGGTCTCTCGAATGTTCTGCGTGAATGCCATGGTTCGACGGTCGCGTGGCGGCCCTGGTCATCGGAAGTCGCGTTGGGCCCCGGGCCACGGGACCTTGGCCCTCGGATCGCCGCTCCGGGCGGCGACGGCACGGTCCACACCAGCCTGGATGCCGTTGGTCCTCGCATCAGGGGGGCGATCTGCCCTGCCCCGGGCGGCCGTACGCGCCGACAGTGGAGACAGTTGGCGCGCATCGCGTCGAAAGCACGGTCCGGCACCGCGTCGCGCACGATCGCGCCGGAGAAGGAGGCAGACGGTGATGTACTGGTACGACCACGGACCGAGTGGCTGGGGCTATGTCGGCATGGGCATCGGCATGCTGCTGTTCTGGGGACTGGTGATCGCGACCTTCGCCCTGATCGTGCGGATGACCGCGCGACCGGACCGGGAAGGGAAGCCACCCGTCACCCAGACCCCGGCCGAGCAGCTGCTGGCCGAGCGGTTCGCCCGCGGCGATATCGACGAGCAGGAATACATCAGCCGCCTCACCGCGCTGCGCACCCACACCGCGACCCGCACCTGACCGCCACAGCGCGTCGGCGGTAGCCGCATCGGCGGTAGCCGCATCGGCGGTAGCCGCATCGGCGGTAGCCGCATCGGCGGTAGCCGCATCGGCGGTAGCCGCGTCGGCGGTAGCCACTGACCGCCTGGACCCTGTCCTATCGGCTGCTCACTTTCGGCGGCCCCGGCGGCGACGTGCCGTTCATCAACGACTGGCCCACCCTGGCCCAGCTGGTCCACGGCCTGCTGCCCGCCGGTCTGTACCTCTACTACCTGGCCAACCTCCGCGCGATCGGTCCGGCCCGGCCGAACTGACGACCCGGCCATCGAGCGTCGCGGCCCGCCGAACCGATCGTCCGGCGCGGGCCCGTCGGCCCGCGGGGGGGGGGGTTT
>NZ_JASCXP010000090.1:0-20767 GCF_030010695.1 Nocardia sp. CC201C | reverse complement strand
AGCCGACGACGACCACGTCGGCCGTGTGATCCCAGGTCGGCACCTCGCTGGCCCGGAGCGGTCGCACGGTGGTTGTCTCGGCCATGGTGTTCGTATTCCTCACTGTTGAAACGCCGATACTGTTGAAACGCCGATTACTTCTTCTGCTCTTGCGCGATGACCTTCCCGACCTTCTGGTCGAGCGTGGTGCCCGCGGGCCAGCCCACGTAGTGGCACAGGAACAGCGCGATCTCACGCAGCTGCTCCGCGTCCAACTCCTCGTTGCGCAGGGCCGCGCCGAGCTGGATCTCGGCGATATCGAACAGGCCCTGGGCGGTGAGCGCGCCGAGCAGCAGCAGCCGCCGGTCACGAATCGACAGGCCGGGGCGCGACCAGATATCGGCGAAGAGGTGGTCGGCGGTGACCGCGAAGTGCGCGCCGGGCCCGTCCTGGAACTCCCAGCCGTACACCTCGGACATCTTCTTCAGGCCGCGCTGTCGACGCTCGTCCGGTGCTGTGCTCACTGCTGCTCCTTCTTCGCGACCGTGCCGGGACCGACGCCGAGGCCGGTGCCCAATTCCTCGAAAGCCTGTGCAGCCAGCGGTAATTCGACGCCGAGCCGGGATCCGAGCGCCAGTGCGAGCGCGAGATCCTTCTCGCCGAGATCGCGGACGTGGCTCAGGATGGGGAACCAGAAGTCGTCGGCGGCCACCGGTGCGGTGGTGTCCCGCAACATGATGGAGCCGGGACCGCCGGTGTATGAGTCGGAATGGCGCACCACCTTGCCCAGTTCGGTGATGTCCAGCCCCGCGGCCTCGGCCAGGCGCTGCGCCTCCGACGCCGCGGTGAAGGCGATGAAGTGCAATAGATTGCGGGCCAGCTTCATCCGTGTCCCCGCGCCTACCGCGCCCGCGTGCACGATGAGCGAGGCCCAGCGCCCGAACGGTTCACGCACCGTGGCGAAGGCGGACTCGCTGCCGCCCACCATGACCGCCAGCGCCCCGTTCTCGGCCGCCGGAGCGCCGCCGCTCACCGGGGCGTCCACGAATTCCACCCCGTGCTCGGCGCAGTCGGCCGCCACCGCGACCGCCGTATCGTCGGAGATGGTGGAGTGCACCGCGACGACCGTCCCCGGCTTCGCGGTGCGCAGGATGCCGTCCGGACCGGTGACGACCGCGCGGACCTGCGCGTCGTCGAGCACCGCCACCGACACCACGCCGCAGCGCTCGCCCACCTCGGCGGCGCTCACCGCCCCTTCGGCGCCCGCGCTGGTGAACGGCTCCACCACCTCGGGCCGCATATCGCACACCACCAGTCCGCCCGGCCACTCCAGCAGCCGCCGTGCCATGGGTGCGCCCATATTGCCCAGGCCGATGAATCCGACCGCGGTCTCGCTCACGATCGGAACACCTGTCCGCCGTCGACATTCAGGATCTGACCGGTCACCCAGGCGGCGTCGTCGGACAGCAGGTACAGGCAGGCCCCGACCAGATCCTCCGGGGTGCCGAGGCGTTTGATCGCCAACTGCTGCCGCACCATGGAGTCGACGATATTGCCCGGCACCACATTTCGTGTGGCCTCGGTGTCGATCGGGCCGGGTGCGATGGCGTTGACGCGGATCTTGGAGCCGCCCAGTTCGTGTGCCAGCTGCTGGGTGAGGCCGTTGATGCCGACCTTGGCCAGGCCGTAGAAGCCGGAGTAGGTCCAGGCGGCCGTGGAGGACTGGTTGACGATGGACCCGCCGCCGTGCTCCGACATGGGCTGCCAGACCGCGCGGGTCATATTCAGCGCACCGTCGAGGTTCACGCTCATGAACTTCTTGTAGTAGTCCCACGGCACGGTGAGCAGCAGGTCGAGCTTCATATCACCGTAGATTGCGGCATTGTTCACCAGGTGGTCGACGCCACCGAATTCGGCGACGGTGAATTCCACCGCGGCGGCGGCGGATTCGGGGTCGGAGACGTCCACCCGCCGGAACACCGCCGTGCCGCCCTCGGCGGCGATCTCCTTGGCGGTCGCCTCGCCGCGCTCGCTGTTCAGGTCGGCGACGACGACTTTCGCGCCCTCGGCGGCGAGCGCACGCGCGTACGCCGCGCCGATGCCCTGTGCGGCACCGGTGACGATTGCGGATCTTCCCGTGAAGCGGGCCATGGTCGAACTCCTTCAGCAGCCGGTCGCGATCAATTTGGTCTCGGTGTATTCCTCGAATCCGGCGACGCCCATCTCACGTCCGATCCCGGACTGCTTGTACCCGCCGAAGGGCGCGTCGGCGGAGTACCAGATGCCGCCGTTCACGCTCAGCGTCCCGGTGCGCACGCCCTCCACCACGCGCCGCACCCGCTCGGGGTCGCTGCCCCACACCGAGCCGGACAGGCCGTAGGGGGAGTCGTTGGCCAACCGGACGGCGTCGTCGTCGCCGTCGTGCGGAATGATCACCAGCACCGGTCCGAAGATCTCCTCCTGCGCCACCGTGGCCGAATTCGGCAGGCCCGTGATGAGGGTGGGTTCGATGTAGTAGCCGGTCGCCGCGTCGGCGGGGCGGCCGCCGCCGGTGACGACGGTGCCGCCCTCGGCGCGGGCGAGGTCGAGGTAGCGCTCCACCCGGGCCCGCTGGCGCTCGGAGATCACCGGGCCGCAGACGGTTCCGGGCAGCGACGGGTCGCCGGGCGCGATGCCGCCGAGCGTGCGCGCGGCGATCTCCACCGCTTGGTCGTGGGTTTCGCGTGGGACCAGCAGCCGGGTGCTGATGGCACAGCCCTGGCCGGCGTGCACGCAGACGCCGAAGGCCGCGTAGCTCACCGCCGCCCGCAGATCGGCGTCGTCGAGCACGATGAACGCCGATTTGCCGCCGAGCTCCAGGAACACCTTCTTCAGGGTGGCGGCGGCGGTGGCCATGACCGCGCGGCCGGTCTGGGTGGAGCCGGTGAAGGAGATCATGTCCACGCGCGGATCGGCCACCAGCTGGGTGCCCAGGGCGTGGTCGTCGGAGGTGACGATATTGACCACTCCGGCCGGAATGTCGGTCTCCTCGGCGATGATCCGGCCGACGGCCGCCGCGCACCAGGGCGTATCGGGGGCGGGCTTGAGCACCACGGTGGTGCCCGCCGCCAGCGCCGGACCCAGCTTGGCGACATTGATCTGGTGCGGGAAGTTCCAGGGTGTGATGGCTCCGACCACCCCGATGGGCTCACGCCGCACTCGCCGGGCGCTCTTGATGCCCATGGGCTCGGCGACGCCGAGATCGGTTTCCCACGCGTAGTTCTCGGCCAGATCGGCGAAGTACCCCAGATCGCCGACCGGTCCTTCGAGCTGCGGACCGCTGGTGAGCATGCGCGGCGCGCCCGCTTCGGCGATGGTGATCTCGCGCAGTTCCTCGATGTGCCCGCGCAGCGCGTCGCGCAGCTGGCGCAGGCAGCGCGCGCGGAAAGCATGGTCGCGGGACCAGTCGGTGGTATCGAAGGCGGTGCGCGCGGCGGCGATGGCCGCGTCCATATCGGCGCTGTCGGCATTGGCGGCCGGGCCGAGCGCCTCCTCGGTGGCCGGGTTGACGGTGGTGAAGACACCCGCGCCGCCGGGCAGCAGCTTGCCGCCGATCAGCAGCTGTGACCCAGCGCTGGTGACGAGGCCGTTCATCGGTAGCTCCTCTGCTGTCCGGACACGTGTACGGACTATATGTTCGGAGTTCGAAGCCACGCAAGAACCTGTTTCAGTATGACAACTCGGCGCAGGGCTCGCGATTTATCCGGAAATGGGCGAATTCGTTGTCTCACCCAGGCCGCTCCAGTACCGTACAGACACATGTCCAGCTATGTGTCTTCCATGGCGGGCGGGTGCCGACAGTACTCGGTGAACGCGTTCTCGAACGGGAGGTGTGCGCGATGACAGCCGCATCACTGGAACCGCTACTCTTCGACCCCTACGACTACGCCGTCCACGAGGACCCGTACCCGCTGTACCGGCGGCTGCGCACCGAAGCGCCGCTCTACCACAATCCCGAGCTGGGTTTCTGGGCGCTGTCCCGGCACGCCGACGTCTCGGCCGGGTTCCGCGACAATATCGGCCTCTCCAGCGGCAACGGCGTCTCCCTGGACCCGGCGGCCTGGGGTCCGCACGCCCACCGCACCATGTCCTTCCTGGCCATGGACGATCCCGCGCACCTGCGCCTGCGCAAACTCGTCTACCAGGGCTTCACACCGCGTCGGGTCACCGAGATGGGCGACCGCATCCGGGAGATCACCCTGCGCCACCTCGAACCGGCCCTGGCCTGTACCGATTTCGACTGGATCGACGACGTCGCGGGGCGGCTGCCCATGGACGTCATCTCCGAACTGCTCGGCGTCCCCGAGGCCGACCGCGCCGAGATCCGGCGCATGGCGGACCTGCTGGTGCACCGCGAGGACGGTGTGCTCGACATTCCGCCCGCCGCCATGGACGCCGCCCTGCACCTGGCCGGGTACTACGCCGAGATGGTCGCCGAGCGCCGCCGGTCCCGCACCGCGGATCTGACCTCCGCGCTGCTCGCCGCCGACGCCGACGGTGACCGGCTCACCGACGAGGAGATCATCGGCTTCATGTTCCTCATGGTGGTGGCGGGCAACGAGACCACCACCAAACTCCTCGGCAACGCCCTGTACTGGGCGGCGCGCCACCCGGAGCAGTACGCCAAGGTGGCAGCCCACCCGGAACTGGTGCCGGACTGGGTCGAGGAGACACTGCGCTACGACGCCTCCACTCAGATCCTGGCCCGCACCGCCACCGCGGAGCTGAGCTACGCCGACGGCACCATCCCGGCGGGAGCCAAGGTGCTGCTGCTCATCGGCGCGGCCAATCGCGACGACGCCGTCTTCCACCAACCCGACCGCTACGACATCGAGCGCGGCGACAAGAGCGGGCTCATCAGTTTCGGTCGCGGCGTGCACTTCTGCCTGGGCGCGCATCTGGCACGGCTGGAGGCGGAGATCGTGCTGCGCGAATTCGCCACCCGGGTACGCGATTACGGCGTGGACGAGGCCGGGAGTGCGCGTGTGCACTCGATCAATGTGCGCGGTTTCGCGAAACTGCCCGTCACGGTGGAGGTTCGGTAATGCCCCGATTCGCACCACATCCCGAGCGCCGTCCGGTGCTGATCGCCGGAGCCTCCTCCGGCATCGGTGCGGCTACCGCGCTCACCCTGGCCGAACAGGGATATCCGGTGGCGCTGGGTGCGCGCCGGGTCGACCAGTGCGAGGAACTGGCGGGCAAGATCCGCGCGGACGGCGGCGAGGCCATCGCCCATCGGCTCGATGTCACCGACGGGGCGTCCGTCGACGCGTTCGCCACCGCCGCCGAGAACGCACTCGGCCCGATCGAGATCGTCGTCTCCGGAGCCGGGGACCTGGAGTTCGGCCGGATCCACGCCACCGATCCGGACGTCTTCGACCAGCAGTTGCGGGTCCACCTCGGCGGCGCGCAGCGGCTGGCCCACCGGCTGCTGCCCGGCATGATCGAACGACGCCGCGGCGATTTCGTGGTCATCGGCTCCGACTGCGCGGATCGGCCCCGCCCCGGCATGGCCGCCTACAACGCCGCCAAGATCGGTGCGGAAACCCTGGCGCGGCAGCTGCGGATGGAGTTGGAGGGCACCGGTGTGCGCGCCTCGGTGGTGCGCCCCGGCCAGACCCGCACCGGCATGGGGATGAACGCCGCGCCCGAGGTGGTCGGTCCGCTGCTGGAGGACTGGGTGAAGTGGGGCTTCGCCCGGCATTCGCACTTCCTGCGCGCCGCCGACATCGCCGCCGCCGTCGCCGCTGTGGTGAGCACCCCGCGCGGGGCACACCTGGTGCTGGTGGAGGTGCAGCCCGAGGCCCCGCTCACCACCGACGACGGGAGCCGGTGATGCGTCTCGTCGTGGATCTCGATCTCTGCCAGGGGCATGCGGTCTGCCAGGACGAGGCCCCGGACCTGTTCGACGTCCCCAAACAGGGGCAGGTGCGCATTCTGCGCGCCGACCCCGGTGCCGATCTGGCGGCGGCCCGCCTGGCCGTCCGCTACTGCCCGACCCAGGCGCTGTCCCTGGTCGACGACGACAAGGAGTCGTAATGCCTTTCCCGCGTGCGGAACTCGACGAGATGGTGCGCCGCTGGGTGGACGAGAACCAGCGCTGCGAGGCCCTCGGCGACTGGAAACCACTGGCGCACTTCTACACCGAGGACGCCACCTACGGCTGGAACTATGGCCCGCAGCAGGAGTTCATGGCCGTCGGCCGCGACGAGATCCGCGACATCGCGCTCGGCCAGGAGATGTTCGGGCTGGAGGGCTGGACCTACCCGTATCAGGAATTCGTCGTCGACGACCGCAGCGGCAGCGTCATCGGCCTCTGGAAACAGGTCAACGAGAAGCACCGGCCCGACGGGCGGCCCTACAGCCCGGAGGGCATCGGCGGCAGCTGGTTCCGCTACGCCGGGAACTTCCAATGGTCCTGGCAGCGCGACTTCTTCGACTTCGGCAATGTGTCGGCGCTGTTCGTGGAGATGATGACCGACAACGCGCTCTCGCCCGGCATGCAGAAGCGCATCGAGCGGTCGGTATCCGGGCAGCCGCTGCCCGGCTGGTATCCGGTCGGCCAGGGGCCGGTCCCGCAATGGTGACATCGGTCCCGAGCCGTTTCGACAGCCTCTTCCGCGCGGAGCTGGCCGTGCTGGTGCCGGAACTGCTGCTGTGCGGTCACCTCATCGACCGCTCCGGCATGGCGCACACCATCGCCGCCTTCGGGCGCGCGGGAATGACGGCCGTGGCCATCGAGGAATGGCAGCTGGCGAGCCCGGTCTACGCGCGGCGCATGCGCGCGGCGCTGCGCATTCCGGGCGACGGCGTGGACGCCGTCTTCAAGGCCATGCAGCTGGATATCGGCGCGCCACCGCAGTTCATGGACTTCCGGTACCGGGTGATCGACCACGACCACGGCGAATTCCATCTCGACCACTGCGGTGCGCTGGCCGATGTGGAGCCCATGGGGGAGGACTACGTGGTGGCCATGTGCCACCACATCGAGGACCCCACCTTCGACGCCACGGCCCTGGCCACCAACCCGCGCATCCGGGTGCGACCCGTGCACCGGCCGCCGCGGGTGCCCGCCGACCGGCATCCGGTGTGCGCGTGGACCGTCACCATCGACGACAGCCATACGCCGCCCCCGCCCCCGGCCAATGCGCACCGCACCGCGAATTCCCGTGCGGCACTGCTGGAATTGCCGCCCATCGAACGGGAGGGCCCCGGGCTGCACGACTACGCCGGACCGCTGCTCGCCGACCTCCGCTTCGGCGACTTCTCCCGATCGGCGCTGGTCCGGATGGCCGACGAGGTGTGCCTGCAACACCACCTGCTCACCCTGGGCTTCCGGATCGCGCTGGCCGAGCGCGCCGACGAGCCGACCGCCCTGGCCATCGCGCGCAAACAGTTCACCGGTATCGCCGGACTCACCGCTGAGCGCATCCGACGCGCCCTGGGTCTCGGCGACGACACGGCGGCACTGGCGAAAGTGCTACGGCTGCATCCGGCCTGGAATCCGGCGGCCTATGTGGGAGTCGAGGTGGCCGTGGAGACCGTCGGCGGAAATCAGGCCGTGGAACTGCGGCTGCGCCGCGATTGCGACGCCGTCGCCGACGGCGCGTGGCCCGCACTGCTCGACTCCGATCATCTGGAACCCCTCGATGCCATGGCGCGCGGTGTGAACCCGCGCTTCCACACCCGCCTGCGCGTGGCCGACGACGACCTGCTCGTCGTCGAGATCGCCATGGCCGCAACGCCGTTCCGGGAGGCCGACGAGGTGGCTGTCACCCGATTCAGCACCGGTGCGGACTTCACCTTCACCGAACACGGCAGCACCCCACTGCCGCTCACCACCGGATAGACCAGAAAGCGACAAGCCATGGCGTGCAATTTCGCCGATCTGTACGAGCACTCCGTCGACGCCATGCCGGATCGGGTCGCCGTCATCCAGGGCGACCGGCGGCGCACCTTCGATGAACTCGAGCAGCGCGCCAACCGGCTCGCCCACCATCTCGCCGCGGCCGGTGCGGGACCCGGCACCCACATCGGCTTCCTCATGCACAACAGCGTCGAGACCCTGGAGACGCTGCTCGCCTGCTTCAAGATCCGGGCCGTCCCGATCAATATCAACTATCGGTACCGGGCCGACGAGCTGCGCTACGTCTTCGACAACGCCGACCTCGAGATGGTGGTGCACCACCGCTGCTACGCGCCGCTGGTCGAAGAGGTGCGCCCCCAGGTGCCGTCGTTGCGGCACGCGCTGGTGGTCGAGGACGATCAGGGCGGCGCGGGGACGGCGAGCACCTCGGTGCCCTACGAGCAGGCGCTCGAGAACGGTTCAGCGGCACGGGATTTCGGGCCGCGCAGCCCCGACGATCTGTTCCTGATGTACACCGGCGGCACCACCGGCCTGCCCAAGGGCGTCATGTGGCGGCAGGAGGACATGTGGCGCGTGCTCGGCGGCGGCATCGACTTCTACACCGGCGAACCCGTCGCCGACGAGTACCAGCAGTCCCGCACCGGCGCATCCGGGGACCAGGCCACCTGGTTCATCCTGCCGCCGCTCATCCACGCCGCCGCCATGATGCCCACCTTCACCGCGCTGTGGTCGGGCAATGCGGTGATCTTCGAACCGCGGTTCGATCCGGCGCGGGTCTGGCGGGTGGTGGCGCGCGAGCGACCGCAGGTGCTGGTCATCACCGGGGACGCCATGGCTCGACCGCTGCTGGACGCGTACCGGTCCGAGCCCTCCGATGTCTCCGGGCTGTGGGTGATCGCCTCCGGGGCGGCGCTGCTGTCGCAGCCGGTGAAGAACGAACTGCTCACCACCTTCCCCTCGACGATGGTCTCGGATTCCATCGGCTCCTCCGAAACCGGTTTCGGCGGTATCGGATTCGCGCAGCGCGACGATGATCCGACGCGCGGGCCGCGGGTGAACGTCGGACGCGGGGCCGTGGTGGTGGACGACGACGGACGGCCCGTCGCGCCCGGTGGTGCGGGCTGGGTGGCCAAGACCGGCAATGTGCCCATCGGCTACTACAAGGACCCGGCCAAGACGGACAAGCTCTTCCGCACCGTCGACGGGGTGCGCATGGTCATCACCGACGACCGCGCCAAGGTGGAGCAGGACGGCTCGGTCACCCTGCTCGGGCGCGGGAACATGGTGGTCAACAGCGGTGGGGAGAAGGTGTTCGCCGAGGAGGTGGAGGCCATTGTCAAGGCGCACGAGTCGGTCTACGACGCCATGGTCATCGGCGTTCCGCACGAGCGGTGGGGACAGCAGGTCGCCGCCGTGGTCTCCACCGCCGACGGCGGTGTGGACTTCCCCGCCCTCGAGCGGCACGTGCGCGCGCATCTGGCCGGATACAAGCTGCCGCGTCGGATCTGGGTGGCCGAGACGGTGGTGCGCACACCCAGCGGCAAACCCGACTACCGCTGGGCCAAGGACTACGCCGCATCGCACGCGCCCGATTACGAGGTCGTATCCCGGTGATCGGGATATGTGTCCGGAACCCTGTACGAAAGCTATGAGAACCTGTTCTAATTTCATCATGGTGGAGGCCCATACCGTTCTCGGCGAAGACGTCCGCATGCCGGTGGAAATCCGCGCCGCGGACACCAGTTCAGCGCTGTTCCCGGTCGACGCCGCGGCGGCCCGCGTGCTGCTCGCGGCCACCGGGCTGGAACCGGTCACCGTGCTCGGCCGGGCGCTGTGCAATCTCGCCTTCGTGCGCTACGTCGACGGCGATCTGGGGCCCTATCACGAATTCGCCTTCTCGCTCATGGCGCGCCAGCCCGGCTGCAAGGGCAGCGCCGGCGCGTACATCCACTGGCTGCCGGTGAACCAGAGCTTCACCTGTGCCGCGGGACAGGAGATCTGGGGATTCCCCAAACTCATGGCCGATATCGACATCACGCCGACCCGGCGCGGCCATCGCTGCGAGGTGGCGGTGGACGGTCGAAAGGTATTGGAGCTCACCGTATCCGACGGTGTGCCCGCGCCCGGCGGCGCGGGCGGGGCATCCATCGACGCCTACACCCACCGCGACGGCGTCCTGCGCCGCACCCCCTGGGCGATGAACCCGGGCAAGGTGCGCATGCGGCCCGGCGGTGCCCGGCTCGAGCTCGGCGATCATCCCGTCGCCGACGAGCTGCGCTCGCTCGGCCTGCCCCGATCCGCCCTCTTCGCCAGCCGAATCGGCGCGCTGCGAATGACTTTCGCCGACGCCACCACGGTACTGCCCTCCCGGGAGAACTCATGACCAAGACAGCACTCGTCACCGGTGCGGCCAGCGGCATGGGCCGCATCGTCGCCCAGCGCCTGGCCGCCGCGGGCCACACCGTCGCCGCCCTGGACCTCAATGGCGAGGGGCTCGCCGAGACCGCGCGGCGCTCCCCGAACATGCACGCCTACACCTGCGACGTCTCCGACACCGATCAGGTGTTCGCGGTGGTGGAGAAGGTGCGCGCCGAACTCGGCACCCTCGACCACGTGGTGCACGCCGCGGGCATGTGCCACGTCCACGCGTCCGCGCTCGACCACGACGTGGCGCAGATCCGGAAGATGATGGACGTCAACTACATCGGCACCGTGAACATGTGCCAGGCCATCATTCCGGCCATGAAGCAGGCACGCACCGGCACCATGGTGCTGTTCGCGTCGGTGGCGGGCTGGCTGCCCTCGCCCGGTATGGCGGGGTATTCGGCGTCGAAGTTCGCGGTCGTCGGATTCGTCGAAAGTCTGTCCTACGAACTACAGGGCAGCGGGGTGCGTCTGCTCGCGATCTGCCCGCCCATGGTGGAAACGCCCTTCCTGGACAAGGTTCGGAAGGAGAACGCCTCCGTTCTCGGCGGTGCGGGCGGCATGAGCCCGGAAGGCGTCGTGGACGCGCTCGAGCAGGCACTCGCCAAGCCGACGAGTCCGTTGTTCGTCTTCCCGGGTCAGGCCAAGCCCACCTACTATGCCCGCCGATTCATCCCCGGGGCGCTGCGCAAACTGGTCGCCAGCAAGGTCAAGCCGGTCGACTGAGACTGCGGGGAGCCCGTCCTGTGCTCCGGACGGATTCCGCGCATCGGCGCTGGGCGGCCCGGCTCCACGGCCGCCCGGCGTCGAACCTCACACTGCGGCCTCATCGGCCAGGAAGCCGCCGGACTGGTGCTGCCACAGCTTGGCGTAGGCCCCGTCGGCCCGCAGCAGTTTGGCGTGCGAACCCTGTTCCACAATCCGGCCGCGATCCAGCACCACCAGCTGATCCATGCTGGCCACCGTGCTCAGCCGGTGCGCCACCACCAGGGCGGTGCGGCCCGCCATCAGCTCCCAGAGGGCCTGCTGCACCAGCAGTTCGCTCTCCGAGTCCAGGGCGCTGGTGGCCTCGTCCAACAGCAGAATAGGCGCGTCGCGCAGGATGGCGCGGGCCAGCGCGACCCGCTGCCGCTGGCCGCCGGAGAGCTTGACGCCGCGCTCGCCGACCAGTGTCTCCATGCCCTCGGGTAAGGCGTCCGCGAATTCCGTGACGTGCGCGGCCTTGGCCGCGCGCATGATCTCCTCGTCGGTGGCGTCGGGCCGGGCGAAGCGGATGTTCTCCCGCAGGGTGCGGTGGAACATGGCCGGTTCCTGCGGCACATAGGCGATCAGCCCGCGCAGATCGGCCTGGGTGATCTTGGAGATGTCCTGGCCGCCGATGCGGATCGCGCCGCCCTGGACATCGGTCATGCGCAGCAGCAGTTGGGTGATGGTGGTCTT
Source organism: Nocardia sp. CC201C (assembly GCF_030010695.1). Lineage (NCBI taxonomy): Bacteria > Bacillati > Actinomycetota > Actinomycetes > Mycobacteriales > Nocardiaceae > Nocardia > Nocardia sp. CC201C. Next base: position 9,018 of record NZ_JASCXP010000090.1, on the reverse strand, counting down.
GCCGCCACCGGAACGGCCGACCAGACCCAGCCGGGTGCCGGACGGCACCTCGAGGTCCAGACCCCGGAACAGCGGCCGCGCACCCGGGTACGTGAAGTCCACCTTGTCGAAGCGCACGCCGGAATCCTGGGGGCGCAAGGGCTCCGGATCCTCGGGATCGCGTACCGCGGGCTCGCGCCGCAACAGATCGGTGAACTGCGCGGCCTCGGTCAGCGAGCTCTCCAGCCGCCGGTAGATCTGGTTGAACTGGAACATGATTCCCGTTGCGTTCCAGAAGTACGTGAACGCCACCAGCACCACTTCCACTCCCGCCTTGCCGCCCACCAGCCGCAGCGCCACAAGCAGACCGAGCACATTGGTGAGCACGAACAGGGGCGCGACCACGGTATCGATGCGCAGATTGGCGTAGTCCCACGAGACGAGCGTCTTGCGCCGCTGCTCGGTGACCCGCCTGCGGTGCTCGGCGGCTTCCTGAGGTTCCGCGGCGAAGGCCCGCACGGTCTGCATATTCGACAGGCTGTCGGCCACATGCCCCGACACCTGGGCGATGGCCTCCTCCCGGGCGTCCACCAAGCGCTGGCGGCGCTTGATCAGCGGCGTGATGATCAGGCCGGTCGTCACAATCAGACCGACCAGAACGAAGACCAGACGCGGATCGTAGCGCCACAGGATCACCGAGGCGAAGATCAGCGGCACCAGGGCGGCGAAGATATCGAAGACCAGCGTGTCCACGAACTCCTCGAAGCGGGTGGCGAAACTCAGCGACCGCTTGGTGAGCGAGCCGGCGAAATTGTCGTGGAAGAATGCGGCGTCCTGCGCCAGCAGCCGATCCATGGCCGTGACGTACAGGCTCTCGATGCCGTGTGCGTCGGTGCGATTCAGGCAGTGGATGCCGATGCGCCAGCACACCTCCGACGCCAGCAGCAGCCCGGCCACGCCCAGCAGATAGGGCGCGACCGTATCGACGCTCGTGTCACCGGTGGCGGCGATCCGGGCGATCAGCCAGGCCACCACCAGGGGCGCGATGTACAGCTGACAGATATTGCCCAGCGCGGGCGCGAACAGGGCAGGCAGGGCGAAGCGCGGCCGCCTCGCCAGTTCCCGGAAGTAGTAGCGGAGAACCAGCCTGACGGCGGGTGCGCGGGTAGCCATCCGCCTCCTCTCGAATCGTGTTCGAGCACAAGCCCCGTTCTCCGAACAGCGCTGATCGGCGACCCGGTGTGCCTGGTGGCCGGGACGCATGCGAGAAGGGGGAACCCCATGCTGCCCCGCTGGGCACCCGGTCGGCCACCGAATTTCCGCCAAGGACGAGGTTGCCCCGCCGATGTGCGCCACCCGGTCCGTCGTGACGGTCGTCGGCGAGCGCACCGGGGTCCTGTCGCTCGTCCCGCTACACGCCGACGGCTCCCACCGGTATGGCGGGAGCCGTCCTGTTCTGTTCGGGGCGCGGCGGAAACCCTCAGCGTCCCTGGAAGTTCGGCTTGCGCTTCTCGGCGAAGGCGCGCGGCCCCTCCTTGGCGTCCTCGCTGCGGAAGACCGGCAGCCCGACCTTGGCGTCGATCTGGAACGCCTCCTCCTCGTGCATACCCTCGGTAGCGCGCATGACCTCGAGAATGGCCCGCACCGCCAGCGGCCCGTTGTTGTTGATGAGTTCGGCGATCTCCAGGGCCTTGTCCAGCGCGGTGCCGTCCGGCACCACATGGCCGACCAGGCCGAATTCCTTGGCCTCGGCCGCGGTGATGTGGCGGCCGGTCAGCAGGATTTCGGCGGCCAGGGTGTAGGGGATCTGCCGGGGCAGCCGCACCGCCGACCCACCCATCGGGAACAGGCTCCACTTGGCCTCGGACACACCGAATTTCGCACTCTCGGCGGCGATCCGGATATCGGTGCCCTGCAGGATCTCGGTGCCGCCCGCGATGGCCGCGCCCTCGACGGCGGCGATGAGCGGCTTGGACAGCCGGTAGCCCTTGAGCAGGCCGGGCATGCGGGTCGGATCGAACGAGCCCCCGGCCGTCATATTGTCGCCCGGATTGGACCTGGCCATGTTCTTCAGGTCCGCGCCCGCGCAGAACGCCCCGCCCGCGCCGGTGAGCACGCAGGACCGGATCTCCGGATCGCTGTCCACGCGCTGCCACGCCTCGGCCATGATGGACAGCATCTCGCCGGTCAGCGCGTTCTTGGATCGGGGTCGGTTCATGGTCACGATCAGCGTCGCACCCCGCTGCTCGACCAGGGCGTGCGGTTCCTCGGTGCCGTCGGTGTTGCTACCTGTTGCAGCGGATGCGGTGGTCATCGTTGGCCCTTCTTGTCCTTGCCTTACCGGAGATTCTGGGACGAAAGTACCCGGCGGCGTTGTACAGAACAATAACGTGTTCTAGTTTGGAACGTGGTGACCGCCGTCACGGGCGGGGCGAGCATTGGAGAGAGGTCCCCATGGACACAACGAGTACGCGCAGTGAGTCGCGGGCGAAGCTGCCGCCGCGGATCACGGAATCCTTGATCAACCGCCTCACCGCCATGGTGACCGCGGGGCAGGCGGGCGAACCCCGCGAACCGTACGAGATGATCGAGGTCTACACCGGCGATATCGTCGGCGAACTGCCGCAGTCCTCGCCCGAAGACGTCGAGAAGGCCGTCGCCACCGCCCGCGCGGCACAGCGCGAATGGGCCGACTGGCCGCTGGAGAAGCGGCTCGCGGTCTTCGAACGCGCCCACGAACTCATTCTCACCGAGATCGAGACCCTGGCGACGCTGATCCAGATCGGCTGCGGCAAGTCGCGGCGCATGGCCATCGAGGAAGTGTGCGACACCCCGATGGTCATCGCCCACTACCTCAAGACCGCGCGCAAGGTGCTGAAGTCGAAGCGGCGCACCGGGCCCATGCCGATCATCACCACCTCCACCGAGGAGCACCGGCCCAAGGGCGTGGTGGCGGTGATCGCGCCGTGGAACTTCCCGTTCGCCATCTCCATGTCCGACTCCACCCCGGCCCTCATCGCGGGCAACGGCGTGGTCATGAAGCCGGACAACAAGACCGCGCTGTGCACGCTGTACGGCATCGAACTGCTGCACAAGGCGGGTATGCCGCGCGGGCTGGTGCAGGTGGTGTGCGGCGGCGGCCCCGACGTCGGCCCCGCCCTCATCGACAATGTCGATTTCGTCATGTTCACCGGCTCCACCGCCACCGGGCGGGTCATCGGCGAACAGGCCGGACGCAATCTCATCGGATGCAGCCTCGAACTCGGCGGCAAGAATCCGATGATCGTGCTCGACGACACCAACCTCGACGAGGCCATCCCCAGCGCCATCTTCGCCGTCTACGGCAACAGCGGGCAGGCGTGCATGCATATCGAGCGCATCTACGTGCACGAACGCATCCACGACGAATTCCTGCGCCGCTTCGTCGCGGCCGCGAAGGAACTGGGCGACAAGGCGGGCGCGACCTACGACTTCGGCCCCGAATTCGGCTCGCTGGTCTCGGTGGACCACATGAACCGGGTGGCGGCACACGTCGACGAGGCCCGCGCCAAGGGCGCGACCGTGCACACCGGCGGCAAGGCGCGCCCCGATATCGGACCCGCCTTCTACGAGCCGACGGTGCTCACCGGCGTCACCCCGGAGATGGAGCACGCCACCAAGGAGACCTTCGGCCCGGTGGTCGCCATCTACTCCTTCCGCGACGAGGCCGAGGCGATCCGCCTCGCCAATGCCACCACCTACGGACTCAATGCCAGCGTGTGGGGCGGCGACCTGGACCGCGCCCGCCGCGTGGCCGAGCGGCTGGAGGCGGGCAGCGTCAATATCAACGACGGATTCGTGACCACCTATGCCGCCAAGGGCACGCCGTCGGGCGGGGTGAAGCAGTCCGGTGTGGGTACCCGGCACGGCGCCGCCGGGCTGCTCAAGTACACCGACACCATCAATATCGGCGTGCAGAAGAAGCAGATCCTCGCCGCCCGCTCGGGGATGCCCTACGAGAAGCAGCTCAAGAGCACACTGGTCACCCTGCGGCTCATGAAGAAGCTGCGCATGGGCTGAGATGCCGCCGCGCTAGCGCCAGCCGGTGATCTCCACACCCTTGGCGACATCGACGCGGAAAGAGAGGCTCACCGACTCCGTCTCGCCGGGCGCGATCTCGAGCTTCCAGGTGATCTCGCCCAGGTCGGAGGTCTCCGCCGGCGTGGGGGAGGTGCGCACATCCTTGACGGTGATGGCCTCGTCGCGCGACACCGGCGACTGGTCCAGGACGGTGACGGCGATCGCGGCGGGCGTGTGATTGGTGATGGTGGTGCGGTATTCGGCCTCGCGGCGGCTGGTGCTCGACAAGGTGGCCTTGCTCGCGGTGCGGCGCACCAGTTTTCGCTTGATCCGTATGCGATCGTCCACGCCCAGCGCCAATTCCAGCTCCTCGCCGGGAGCCCAGGTGTCGATGCGCGTGCTGCCGACGAACTCCTCCCCGCGGAAGACCGACGCCTTGCCCGCGCGCAGCGTGTGTTCGGAGTTGTTGGTGACCTCGGCGCGCAGGTATGCCTCCTCGGCCTGGACCGGGGCGGTGATGTAGCCGAGGCTCGCGGGAAACTCCAAGCGCGCCAGCGTGGCCCGGTGCCCACGGGCTCCGGTGGGGATGGCGGTAGGGCGCATGGTGCGATAGGTGCTCGCCGTCGCGCCCTGCTCCAGATCGGCGAACTCGTCGGCCATCGGTGCCATGGCCGCCATCTCGACCTCGTCGGCCGCACCGGCGAATGTCATGGCGGGGCCCGCGGCCCGAGCGCGCATCGCCATTCCGGACGCGGGCGGCGCGCCCACCGGCAGCGGCCGGTTCCGGTCGAGGAACCACGGCCGCAGCTCCGGCACCGTCACGGTGACCGCCGGGCGCGCCGTGGACAGCGCCAGCTCGCACTCCGGCCAGTTCTCGCCGGTGTGCTGGGTCACCAGGCCGTACCACACCACCTCGACGTCCTTGTCACCCACGCGAACGTCATAAGCCGGTTCCCAACTCGCGTTCTCGACCACGTAGGAAAGCTCCAACTCGGCCGCACCCGTGCCGGTCGCCTCCAGCTCGACCACGACTTCCGTACTGTCCCTGCTGGATTGGCGACCCATCGACTGGATGCGGCGATCCAGGGCGTCGAGCTCCTCCTGGGCTTCGTCGCGCCGGACGGCGATCGCCCGCCGCGCCTTCAACGCCTGTGCCAGCTGCGCGTCCAACGCGCCGCCGACCGTAGCGATCCGGCCGGGCTCGGCCTTACCCTTCGCCAACGCCTGCGCGAAGCTCTCGGCACTGCTGCGCGCCAGCCCGGTGAGCATCTCGACCTTCGTCGCCGCGGCCTGCTCCTCATCGGCGATGCCGTCGATCGTGGCCTGCAACGCCTTCCGCTGCGCGGCCAGCTCCCGTCGCTTGGCATCGGCCGGATCGGGGTGGTGCGCGGTCCGCACATCCACCCCGACGATCCGCGCCGGCCCGGAACCGGTGACCCGCACCGAATCCGCGTCCATAACCACCGGCAATCCGGCGAAAACGATGCGCGGGCCCTCGGCCACGTCGAACTCGGCCCGCCGGGTGACCCTGGCCTGCTGTGGATACACGGTGACGGCGACGATCGGCGCGGTAACGGTCGGCATGATGCCGAGGCTAGTCCGCCGTCAGCGTGAATGCCGCCGTCCGCACCACATCCCCGTGCCGGAAGTCCAGGAACAACCGGTAGGTGCCCCGCCCCGGTACGGCGGTGTGGAAGGCAACCTCCGGCCCCGCGGCCGTAACCCCATCTCCCGGTTCACCATTCGGATGCACGTGCACATAGGCGAGATCGCCCGCCCGCAGTATCACCAGGTGACCGTAGGCCGCCAGATACGGCTGGAGATCCGTCACGGGCACGCCATCCTTGCGCACCGTGAGCGTGAGCAGCCGCCCCGCACCCGCCTCCAGATCGCCGTCCAGGGCGACCTCGAACCCGTCGACCGCCGCGATGCGGCCGGTAACGGGCACCGGCCGCGGCCGGTAGTCGCCCGCGACGGCGAAATCCGCCCCGAGCGTAATGGTCTTGCCCAGCGCCGTCGGCGCGATATCGGTGAACGCCCGATAGGCCCCCGCCTCCGGCAACGTCAACCGCACCTCCCAGATCCCGTCCTCCCCCCGCACCGGATGCACATGCCAGAACCCATCCAACTCCCGCCGCACCACGATCAGATGCAATTCCCGATCGTGAACAGGCGCGAAGTCGGTCACCGCCTTCCCATCCGGCCCCACGATCCGGAACCGAAAGTCGACTTCCCCTGCGCGAACGATGTTCTCGACCAGTTCGAGCGTGTACCCGTCCTGTGTCACCTGCAGCCCACCGGGCGCGCCATGAGCAGCGTGCTCCCCGTGCCCACCGTGCCCACCGTGCCCACCGTGCCCACCGTGCTGTCCGGCGTCCCCTCCATGTGTCGCATGGCGGGTGTGGGCAGCGTGCGCCGCATGGTGGGCGTGCGTGGTGTGTCCCGCGTGGGCGGTGTGCTGAGTGGTCATGGCTGGTACCTCCGGACGGCCGAGCTTCTTCGTTGTCTCGAACCTATACCCCCTAGGGGTATGTGGCAACTGGTCGATTTCGTGAGGTGGACCACGATCGAAATGCTTCAGCGTGTCTTCGCGTGTCGGTGGAACATCTGACCTACTCGGCGCGATGGGCAACGCGTGCAGGGGAATTCGATACCAAATCACGAAGTCGGGGCCGGGCCGTTCGTTGTGGTCGATGTGGAGACATCGGGGCTGCACGCGGCCTCCGATCGGGTGCTGTCGGTCGCGGCGATCGCCGTGGACGAACAGAGCGATGTGATTCACGAGTTTCACACGCTCATCGACCCCGGCTGTGATCCCGGGCCGGTGCACATTCACGGGCTCACGCGAGCGCGGCTCCATGGTTCGCCGCGTTTCGATCAGGTGCGCGACCAACTCTCGGAGGTGTTGGACGGCCGGGTGATGGTCGCGCACAATGCCAGATTCGACTACGACTTCCTGGCCGGTGAGTTCCGCAGGACGGGCGCGATCCTCCCGATCCGGCAGCGACTGTGCACCCTGGCCTTCGCCCGCGCCATCGCCCCACCGCTACCGGATTTCCGCCTCGCTTCCCTCGCAGCGCATTACGGCGTCGAGCAGCGTCGAGCACATGACGCTCTCGATGATTCGCGGGTACTGGTGGGCGTGTTGAAAGGTCTGCTCGAAGACGCCACTCGGCTGGGTATGCGGGCCCCGCTACTGCAGTGCCCGCCGAAGGATACGAATCGTCACCTGTGGCGCGGCAAACCCAAGATGCAGTGCGGTTTCGTCTATCCCGGCAGGATGACCGATCGTGGGCCGCTCGTGCAGGGGATGAAGGTCGCCATCACGGGGGATACGACCACCGACCGAAACGCGCTGATCGACAAGGCGGAGGCTGCGGGCCTCGATGTCACCGGTGCCGTGAGCCGGTTGACCAGTGTGCTGGTCACCAACGACCCGCAGTCCGGGACCGGTAAGGCGGCGAAAGCGCGGGAATACGGCACCCCGATCATCTCCGAGGCGCGGTTCCTCGAACTGCTCGGCGCAGTCCTGCCGGGTGCGGACAAGCGTGCGGACACACAGTCCGGGAGCACGTCTTCGGGGGCTCGCGCGAAGCGCAAGGTCGAGGCAGCGGGACCGCTGAGTGACCGGCGCATTCTCGTCCTGGGCGGACAACATGCCGAGGCGGTCGAAATGCGTAAGCGCATAACGGAACTCGGCGGTTCCGTCGCCGTCAACCTGTCGGCCAGCGTGACAGATGTGCTCGTACTGCCGGGCGGCGAGACGGATAAGCGGCTCGCGAGAGCGGCGACTCTCGGCCTCCCGATCTGGGGGCCGGAGTTGCTCGAACCGGGCAGGACCGCCGACACCGGATCGGTGGGAGTGCCTGATCGTGAGTTCACCGTCGATCCTGTGGTCCTCGCCCGTGGTCAGGTCGTCGACCTGCCCACGGAACCGTGCGGCAACGACTGGACACTGCGGGCTGCCTGGCATCCGACCGGTACAGCAGAGGTGGATATCGTCGTGTTCCTCGTCGACGGCAGCGAACGGGTCCGTGGTGACAGCGATTTCGTCTTCTACAACCAGCCCGAAACAGATGGTGTGCGTTTGACCGTCGACGGTCCCACCGAACAGTCGCTGACCATCGCCATCGACGAACTCCCGGATCACTGCCGCCGCATCGTGCTGGCGGCCGCCCTGGACGGGCCAGTCGGCACCTTCGGTGACCTCGGCCCGATAGAGCTGGAAGCGGCGACCCCCGAGGCGGCTCCGATGGTCCGAGCCACGCTCGACGCCGCCACCGAGGAACGGACCCTGATTCTCGCGGAGATCTACGAGCGCGCGGGCAACTGGCGCGTCCGTGCGGTCGGACAGGGGTATTCGACCGATCTGGCGGTGCTCGCGCGATCGTATGGGGTCGAAGTGAGCGACTAGGTCGGTGCCGGACCGTACCGAAAAAATTTCTCGCGGACAGCGATGAGTCTTCGGGGAGTGCTCCGTCCTATCTGTTGAACGCGCTACCAACCCGGCGCGACCGACCAGAAGGACCAGATATGACCACCGCCAACCCCTCCGCGAACTTCTCCGACACCGCCTACCGTCCCGGCAAGATCCGCAACCGCGTCCTGTGGACCCTGCAGATCGTGCTCGGCCTGTTCTTCATCATCGCCTCCGGCGGACCGAAGCTCGTCATCCCGAACACCGTGATGGACAACGCCCCCGAGAACCTGACCATCCCCCTCGGCCTGCTCATCTTCATCGGAGTCGTCGAGGTCGCGGGCGGTATCGGCCTGATGGTTCCCCGCCTGAGTGCCCTGGCCGCCGCGGGCCTGTCCGTTCTCACCGTGCTCGCCGCGGGAACCCAGGCATTCATTGCCGACGCCCCCGAGATGGCGATCGTCCCCCTGGTCCTCGCCGCGATCTTCGCCTGGATCGCCTACGAGCGCCGCGCCACCATCACCGACCTGCGCAAGTCGCTCTCGCGATGACAACCCCATAAG
>NZ_JASCXP010000089.1:0-20829 GCF_030010695.1 Nocardia sp. CC201C | reverse complement strand
GCAGCAGATTCGGCGCGGCGAGGGCGACCACGGCCAGTCCCACGGCGGCGGTCACGATCATGGTCAGCCTGATATCGGCCCCGGCGCGCTGGGCGGCCGCCCCGGCCAGCGCGCCCGCCAGCGAACCGCCGGAGAACAGGGCGTGGAAGGCCGACATGATGGGACGGCCGTAGCCCGATTCCACCTGCACCGCATGGGCGTTCATGGCGACGTCGAGTGCGCCGAAGCCGATGCCGTAGCCGACCAGCGCCGCCGCGAGGGTGATCGGGCCGGTGGCGAAAGCGGGGCCGATGATCGCCACGGCGGTGAGGGCGGCGGCTACGGCGGTGACCGCGCGGCTGCCGAACCGGTCGGTGAGCGCACCGGCGGCCTGCATACTGCCGATGGCACTGCCCGACATGAGCAGGATCAGCATGCCCAGGGTGGAATGCGACACCCCGGTCCGCTCCGTCACGGCCGGAATGTGCACGAACCACAGGGCGGACACCAACCCGTTCAGGCCGAACACCGCGAACACCGCGGTGCGTGCCGCGCGGAGCCGAGGAGCGGACGTCGGAGCGACCATCGGTCCGACGCTACCGGTCAGCGGAAGCTCCTCGTAACCCCCGTCTTTCGCGGCATCGTCGACGCTCGGGACGGGGCTCCGAACTACTGTGCGTTTCGACCTGTTCGTCCTTGATTCTATTCGGGGGTACCGACAAGTTCGGCGACCGCGACCGCCGCCACCGCAGCCATCCGGTGGCCCGTCCCACCGGTGCCGGTGCGGCCGGAGGGTGCCATCGCGTCGCCCATATCGAGTACACCCGGAATCGGTGGACGAATACATGGTTGAGAAGCGCCCGCGCATTTGCCATTGTCTTGACTGTGGACGCGTTGGCCAGCCTGCTCGAGGGACCCCGCGCGCGTGGCGCGTTCGTCATGCGGTCCTCGTTCGATCCGCCCTGGTCGCTGCGCATCGAAGACGGAGCGCCGCTGACCGTGGTGGCGGTGGTGCGGGGTGGCGGGTGGATCGTGCCCGACGCCGGGGGCGGCAAACCGGTCGCGCCGCGCCCCCTGCGCACCGGCGACGTGGCCGTCTTCCGCGGCCCCGACCACTACACGGTCGCCGACGATCCCGGCACCGCGCCGCAGGTGATCATCCATCCCGGGCAGATCACCACCACCCCCGACGGTGAGGTGCTGTGCGAGACGATGAGCCTGGGCGTGCGCAGCTGGGGCACCGCGGTCGACGCCGAGACCGTGCTGGTCACCGGCACCTACGAGCAGGAGTCCGCGACCGGTCGCAGGCTGCTGCGCGCCCTGCCGCCCATGGTCGTGCTCGGCCGCGGCGAATTCGACTCGCGCGTGCTGGATCTGCTGGTCGACGAGGCCGCCAAGGATCTGCCCGCTCAGGGTGCCATGCTCGACCGCCTGCTCGACCTGCTGACCATCGCCGCGCTGCGCGCCTGGTTCGCCCGCTCCGATGCCCCCGCCTGGTACCACGCCTACGCCGATCCGCTGGTGGGCAAGGCGCTGCGCCTCATGCAGCACAATCCGGCGCACCCGTGGACGGTGGCGGCGTTGGCGGGTGAGGTGGGCGCCTCCCGCGCCGCTCTGGCCCGCCGGTTCACCGAGTTGGTCGGCGAACCCCCGATGGCGTTCCTCACCGAGTGGCGGCTGGCGCTGGCCGCTGATCTGCTGCACGAATCCGATGCCACGCTCGAGACCATCGCCCGCCGGGTCGGCTACGGCAGCGCGTTCGCGTTGAGCACGGCGTTCAAGCGGCATTTCGGCGTGAGCCCGCGCGACCATCGCGACGCGGCGGCGCGGGAGCGCACGGCCTGACGCGGCGGTGCGGTCGTTCGGGTGCGCACCCGATCCCCGCACGGACCGTCGTCGAATCGAGCACCCGCGCGCCCGCCGCGCACCCTGCCACTATCGTCAGCGAGGTGACTTCGGAGCAGGATTACCCGGTGCTGTGGCCGGTTCCGACCCGCTGGGCGGACAACGACCATTACGGCCACGTCAACAACGTGACCTACTACTCGTACTTCGACACCGCGGTGAACGCGTGGCTGATGCACGCCACCGGCACCGATACGCGGGACCTACCCGCCATCGGCATCGTGGCGCAGACCTCGTGCAAATTCCTGGGCTCCCTGAGCTTTCCGGATCAGTTGCAGGTCGGCATCCGCATCGCCCGACTCGGGAATTCCAGCATCAGCTACGAACTCGCCATCTTCCGTGAGGCAGGGGATACGCTCAAGCTCGCCGCCACCGGCACATTCGTGCACGTCTACGTGGACGAGGTGACCCGGCAGCCGATCGAGATCCCCGCCATCATCCGCGCGGCCGCCGAACCCCTGGTGGTCAGCGAGATCCTGGAATCGGAGGCGGCCGACGCCTGATGCCCGCGCGGTGGCGGGATGCGCTTCCGCCACCGCGATCCGGCGACCCGGTCGATCTCGGCGGGTCAGACCCGACCGAGCAGGGTGAGCGGATCCTCCACCAGCGCGGCCACACTCGCCAGGAAGCGCGCCGCCTGCTCGCCGTCCACCAGCCGGTGATCGAAGCTCAGGCCGAGCGTGGTCACCCAGCGCACCGCGATCTCGTCGCGGTGCACCCACGGCCGCTTCCGGATGGAGCCCAGGCACAGGATCGCCGCCTCGCCCGGATTCACCAGGGGCACACCGGTATCCACGCCGAAGACGCCCACATTGGTGATGGTGAAGGTGCCGCCGGTCAGCTCGTGCAGGGTCGCCGTCCCGGATCGCGCGGCCTCGGCCAGACGGCCGATCTCCCCGCACAGATCCCGCAGGCTCAATGCCTGCGCCTCCGCGAGATTCGGCACCAGCAGCCCACGCTCGGTGGCGACCGCGATACCCAGATTCACATAGTGTTTGGTGACGATCTCCTGATTCGCCTCGTCCCACACGGCATTGAGTTCCGGGAATTCGCTCAGCGCGACCAGCGTGGCCTTGGCGACCAGCGCCAGCGGTGTCAGCGAGAGACCCGCGAAGCTCGGCGTGCCACGCAGGTGGTCCAGCAGCTCCATGGACCCGGTGAAATCCGTGGTGACGAAGGTACTGGCCTGCGGGATGTCCCGCGCGCTGGCCACCATCGCCGCAGCCGTGCGCTTGCGAATTCCGCTCACGGGCGTGCGGGTTTCCCGCTCGGCGGGCACCGGACGCACCGCGGACTCCGGCCGCATGGACGGCACCGGCGGCGCGATGTGAATCGGCAGCTGCCCACCGTCGTCAGCGCGCCTCGCCACCCCGCCCCGGCCTGCCGTGCGGTCGGGTGCGTTCCCGGAGGTGGCCGCACCATCCGGTGTCGACGCCGCCTCCCGCGCTCGCTGTACATCGGCTACCATGATGGCCCCGTCGGGCCCGGTCCCCGTCACCGCTGCAAGATCGATCCCCAACTCCCGAGCCAACTTTCGCGCCGCCGGTATCGCGGCGGGCCGCCCCGCCGCCCCGGTTCGCTCCCGCCCCAGCCCCTCGGTACCGTCCCGCGCGTCCCCGAGCCCGCGCGCCGTCGCGCTTCCGATCGCGCCGTCCCCGGCCGCGTCGCGGGTGGCTCCGACGCCCGTGTCGCGGATGGGCCGGGCGTCCGTGGCTCCGGTGTGCGCGGTACCGGTGATCCCGACGTCCGGGCCCCGAGTGCTCCCGGCGGCCGCCTCACGGGTGGCTTCGGACTCCTCGCCGGCACCGGTCGGTGACCAGCCTTCGGGGGCATGCGGCTCGGTCGCCGCCGGATCGGTCTCGGCGACATCCGTTCCCGGTGTCGTCGCGACGTTGCCGTTGGCACTCGAAGCACGCTCGGCCGCAGCGACTTTCGCCGCCGCGGCGCGGGCGCGGCGGGATTGCGGTTCGCTGTCGGGGCCGTAGCCCACCAGTACCGACTGCCGCTCCGGCGCGGCGTCCACCCCGGCGATGCGGATCAGGGGTGCGCCCACCGGCACCGTATCCCCGGGCTCGGCGAGCAGTTCGAGTACCGTGCCCGCGTAGGGGCAGGGCAGCGCCACCTGCGCCTTGGCCGTCTCCACCTCGGCGATGGTCTGGTTCAGTTCCACGCGGTCGCCGACCGCCACCGCCCACGACACCAGTTCGGCGTCGGCCAGTCCCTCACCGAGGTCGGGCAGTCGGAACTCTAGAACCTGCTGATCTTCCACCGGGCAACCTCCGTGGCAGTACGGTCAGGCGGCTAGCGTGCGGTCGACCGCGGCCAGGACGCGGTCGGGGTCGGGCAGGTGGTGCCGTTCGAGCTTAGCGGGGGGATAGGGGATGTCGAAGCCGCCGACCCGCAGCACCGGAGCCTCCAGATGATAGAAGCACCGTTCGGTGATCCGGGCGGCGATTTCCGCGCCCAGCCCGCCGGATACCGGGGCCTCGTGCACCACCACCAGCCGCCCGGTCTTGCGTACCGACTCCGCCACGGTGTCGAAGTCGATGGGCGACAGGCTGCGCAGGTCGATCACCTCCAGCGAATGGCCCTCCGTATCGGCGATCTTCGCCGCCGCCAGTGCGGTGGCCACGGTGCCGCCGTAGGCCACCACGGTGGCGTCGCTACCGGTGACGCACACCCGGGCCCGGTCCAGCGGCAGCCCCTCGCCGCCGTCCAGTCGGTCGAAGTCCACGTCGGCCTTGTCCCAGTACCGCCGTTTGGGCTCGAAGAAGATGACCGGGTCGTCCAGCGAGATCGCCTGCCGGATCATGAGATACGCGTCGGCCGGAGTGCTCGGCGACACCACCCGCAGCCCCGCGGTATGCGCGAAATACGCCTCCGGCGACTCCGAATGATGCTCCACCGACCCGATGCCGCCGCCGTAGGGAATGCGAATGGTTATGGGAGCCAACACCTTTCCCTTGGTCCGGTAGTGGATCTTGGCCACCTGGCACACGATCTGGTCGAAGGCCGGGTACACGAATCCGTCGAACTGGATCTCGCACACCGGCCGCAGCCCGCGCAGCGCCATGCCGAAAGCCGTTCCGACGATCCCGGATTCGGCCAGCGGTGTGTCGATCACCCGGTTGTTCCCGAAATCCTTCTGCAAGGCGTCGGTGACCCGGAAGACTCCGCCGAGGCGGCCGATGTCCTCACCCATCAGCACCACCCGGGGGTCGTCCTCGAGCGCCCGGCGCAGGCCGACATTGATGGCTCCGGCGAATGTCGTCTTCATGACCGGGCTCCCTCCAGGTAGGCGAGGTACTCGCGGCGTTCTTGCTCGATCAGCGGATGCGGGGTGGCGTAGACGTGCTCGAACAGCTCCTCGGGTTCGGGGTCGGGCATGGCGAGGGTGGCCGAGCGCAGCCGCCCGGCCACGTCGTCGGCCCGCGCGCCCACCTGCTGTTCGAAGTCGCTGTCCCACAGCCCTTCCCGCTCCAGCAGCCGCCGCAACCGGTCGATGGGGTCGCGGCGCTGCCACAGTTCGAGTTCCGCCGAGGTGCGGTAGCGGGTCGGATCGTCGGCCGTGGTGTGCGGCCCCATCCGATAGGTGATGGCCTCGATGAAGGAGGGGCCGCCGCCCGCTCTGGCATGGTCGATGGCCTGGCGGGTCACCGCCAGCACGGCGAGCACGTCGTTACCGTCCACCTGCACGCCCGGAATACCGTAGCCGATGGCGCGGGCGGCGAGCGGCGTGGCGCTCTGCACCCGCACCGGCGCGCTGATGGCCCAGTGGTTGTTCTGGCAGAAGAACACCACCGGCGCACCCCAGCTCGCCGCGAAGCCGAGCGCCTCGGCGATATCGCCCTGACTGGTCGCGCCGTCGCCGAAGTAGGCGATGGTGGCGATCTCCGCCCCCTCCAGCTGCGCCGCGTAGGCGTAGCCGGTGGCGTGCAGGCCCTGCGCGCCCACCACGATGGCGGGGTTGGTCATCTTGACCGCGTCGGCGTCCCAGCAGGAGTGCGCGACTCCGCGCCAGAGCCGGGTCTGCTGTTCCGGCGGCACGCCGCGCACGTGGGCGACGCCCGCCTCGCGGTAGCTGCAGAACACGTAGTCGTCGGGGTGCAGGGCGTGCGCCGAACCGATCTGGGCGGCCTCCTGGCCCAGCAGCGGCGGCCACAGTCCGAGTTGGCCCTGCCGCTGCAAGGCGGTGGCCTCCACGTCGATGCGGCGGGCGATCACCATATCGGTGTAGAGCTCGCGCAGGGTGTCGCCGTCGATATCGGCGATCAGCGGGGCGTGTACGCGATCGTGCACGCGGCGGCCGTCGGGCTGTACGAGCTGCACCGGGTAGGTGGTCTTCTCGGGCATGGGTATCGCCTCCTCGAAGCACCGGTACACGGGTCGCCGGGGGATTGTGTCCCGGTGGGCGAAGGTGTACGTGTCCTGTATCACACAGCTTCCTCGCTGGGGCGAACTGCGCAAGCCGACGCGCGGCAACTGTGCAGAATGCTCGGTAGAACGGGCTGGGCTCATGGCAAACTGATTCCTATGTCCAGTAGGGAGCCGGTGGGCGGGGCAATCGACGCCACCGATGCGCGCATGTTGCTGGAGCTGGTCGCCAACCCGCGCGCGACCGGTGTCGAACTGGCGGCGCGTCTGGGCCTGTCCCGCAATACCGTGCAGGCCAGACTGGCCCGCTGGGAGGCGGCCGGGCTGCTGGCCAGCGTCGAGCGGCGAGTGGACCCGCGGGCGCTGGGCTATCCGCTGGCGGCCTTCGTCGCGGTGGTGGTCGATCAGCATCGGCTCGATGCGGTGGTGGCCGAACTCGCCGAGATCCCCGAGGTCACCGAGGTGTGCGGGATGACCGGGCCGACCGATCTGACCGTGCGGGTGGTGGCGCGCGACGCCGACGACCTGTACCGCATCACCGGGCAGATCCTGAAGATCCCGGGTGTCGAGCGCACCAATATGGCCCTGGTCATGCGGGAACTGGTGGGTCCGCGCACGACCCCGCTGCTGGATCGGCTCGCCGGAGCGAACGGGGTGGCCGCCCGGGCCGTCGAGTGAGTCCCGGATACCGTGCCTTATGGATGTTTCGGGCAAGGTAGCCATTGTCACGGGTGCGGGATCGGGGATCGGGGCGGCACTGGCCGCGACGCTGGTGGCCGCGCATGCGCGGGTGGTGCTGGCGGATATCGACAAGGCGGCCGTGCGGGAGGTGGCCGATTCGCTGGGGGCGGCCGCGGTCGCGGTGGCGGGAGACGTCGCCGACGAGGCGGTGATCCGTGAGTTGATCGACCGGGCCGAGCGTGAATTCGGGCCGGTGGACCTGTATTTCGCGAACGCGGGCATTTTCGGCGGCCGCGGCCTGGATAGCGCCGAGGCGCAGTGGGAGGCCGCGCTGGATGTCAATGTGTTGGCGCACGTGCGGGCGGCGCGGCTGCTGGTGCCGGGGTGGCTGGAGCGGGGCGGCGGCTACTTCGTCTGCACCGCCTCGGCGGCCGGGCTGCTCACCCAGATCGGTTCCGCCCCGTACGCGGTGACCAAGCACGCCGCGGTCGGGTTCGCGGAATGGTTGTCGGTTACCTACGGGGACAGTGGGATTCGCGTGAGTTGCGTGTGCCCCATGGGTGTGGACACCGCGCTGCTGCGGGCGGGCACCGAGAGCGCCGACGCGGCGGCCGCGGCGGAGACGGCGATCCGGGCCGTGGTCACGGCGGGCAAGGTGCTGTCCTCGGACGAGGTGGCCGATGCGATCCTCGCCGGTGTCGCCGCCGAGAGCTTCCTGATCCTGCCGCATCCCGAAGTGCTCGACATGTACCGATTCAAGGGCTCCGACTACGACCGCTGGCTGGCGGGCATGCGGCGCTACCAGCATTCGCTGGAGAGCTGAACCGCCGCGACCGGCTCCGGAATTTCAGTCCAGTTCCGGGGGATTGGCTGGAGACCGGCGGTCCGGTCCGAGGTCAAAATGACCCGATGAGCAGCACCGAAGTGGAGAACGACACCTCTCCGGACCTCTCCGTCGGCCTCGGTCAGCCGATCGGGGCCGGGATCGTCACCGCGCTGGTGGGATTCACGAGTTCGTTCGCGGTGGTGCTGGCGGGCCTCACCGCCGTGGGTGCGACCTCGGTGCAGGCCGCCTCCGGCCTGATGGCGGTCTGTATCACGCAGGGTCTCGGGATCTTGTTCCTGAGCCGCCGCTACCGGATGCCCATCACGCTGGCCTGGTCGACGCCGGGGGCGGCGCTGCTGGCCAGTACCGGGGCGGTGGCGGGCGGCTGGCCCGCGGCGGTGGGCGCGTTCGTGATCACCGGTGCGCTCATCGTGGTGACCGGATACTGGCAGCGGCTCGGCGCGCTCATCGCGGCCATTCCGGTGGAGATCGCCCAGGCCATGCTGGCGGGTGTGCTGTTGCCACTGTGCCTCGCGCCCATGCACGCGCTCACGGTCAGCCCGGCGGTGGTGGTGCCGGTGATCGTGGTGTGGCTGGTGCTGCAGCGCTACGCCGCGCGCTGGGCGGTGCTGGCGGCGTTCGCGGTGGCGGCGGTAGGCGCGGGGATCGAGATCGCGGTGCGGGGGCACGGCCTCGAGCTGTCGGCGATGGTGCCCAGGTTCGAACCGACCGTGCCGCACTGGAGTTGGCAGGCGATGATCGGTCTGGCCGTGCCGCTCTACATCGTCACCATGGCGGCCCAGAACATACCCGGCACGGCGGTCATGAGTTCCTTCGGCTACCGGGTGCCGTGGCGACCGGCCATGACCGTGACCGGGCTGGGCACCATGCTGGGCGCACCCGCGGGCGGGCACGCCATCAATCTCGCCGCCATCAGTGCGGCGCTGGCGGCGGCGCCCTCCGCCCATCCCGATCCCAAGCGCCGCTGGGTCGCCGCGGCGTCGGCCGGAGCCACCTACCTGCTGCTGGCGCTGGTCTCCGCCGCCCTGGTCGCCCTGGTGGCCGCCGCCCCCGACGGCGTTCTGGAAACCGTTGCGGCCCTGGCTCTCATCGCCACCCTGGCATCGGCTCTCACCGCCGCCCTAGCCCCCGCCGAACACCGCCCCGCCGCCGCCCTGACCTTCCTCGTCGCGGCCTCCGGCATCTCGCTGCTCGGTATCGGCGCGGCGTTCTGGGCGCTGGTCGCCGGGCTCGTGGTCCGCTGGTTTCTCCGCCCGACCGACTGAACGGGGCCGGTCCGATCGGCGCGGCGGGTTCTGGCCGGGGTGGCGGACCGGTCGGTCTTGCGGGAAGCCACGGACCACCGCGGCCCGCGCCGCGGGTCGCGATGGCGGTACCGGTCGTCGGGCGAGTCGTCGTGCGACTGACCGCTACCGCTCTGCGAGTGGGCGCGGTGGTGCTGGTAGGTGGGTGGGCCGCTGTGCGAGAGGGCGCGGTGGTGCCGGTCGATCGGCGGGCAGCTGCGCGGGCGGGTCGGGGCTGCGTAGGGTGGTGGGCATTCGGGTGTGCGTGCTGGAATTCTGCGACGAGGAGTGGGCTTGAGCGCGGTATTGATTTCGGCGGAGGAACTGCGGGAGTTGTTGTCGCAGGCGGATTCTCGGTTGCGGCTGTTGGACGTGCGCTGGGCGCTGGGGGATCCGGACGGGCCGCAGCACTATCTGGACGGACACATTCCGGGCGCGGTGTTCGTGGACCTGGAGACCGAACTCGCCGCGCCGCCGTCCCCGGCGCGCGGTCGGCATCCGCTGCCGGAGCTCGCCCAGTTGCAGAAGTGCGCGCGCAGCTGGGGTGTGCGCACCGGCGACACCGTCATCGCCTACGACGCCACCGGCGGGATGGCCGCGGCCCGCGCCTGGTGGCTGCTGCGCTGGGCCGGTGTCCCCGATGTCCGCATTCTCGACGGCGGTCTCCCCGCCTGGGAGCGCGTGGGCGGCACGCTCGCCACGGGTGCCGAACCCGACCCCGCCCCCGGCGACGTGGTCCTCACCCCCGGCCACCTCGCCACCATCGACGCCGACACCGCCGCCGCCTGGCCCGGCCTGCTCCTCGATGCCCGCGCGGGCGAGCGCTACCGCGGCGACACCGAACCGGTCGACCCCCGCGCGGGCCACATCCCCGGCGCGCACAGCGCCCCCACCGCCGAAAACCTCACCGCCGAAGGATATTTCAAACCAGCCGCCGAACTGCGCTCCCGCTTCACCGCCCTCGGCGACGGCAAGGTGGCGGTCTACTGCGGCTCCGGCGTCACCGCCGCCCACCAGGTAGCCGCCCTCGCCGTGGCCGGCATCGACGCCGCCCTCTACCCGGGTTCCTGGTCCCAGTGGTCCAACGACCCGAAACGCCCGGTGGCGACCGCCTGAGCAGTACGCCCGGGTGCGTTCCGGATCGGTTCGATGCGATGCCGGTTCGGCCGCCTGCGACGATGGCCGGGCCGGGGCTCAGCGGGCGCACCCGTCCACCAGGTCAGGGGCACCCGGTGGCGACGCGTCGCAGGACCGCCTTGTCCGCGGTGGTGATGGGTAGGTTGTACTGCCTGGCGGTGGTGAGGTACTTGGCCGCGTAGAAGCAGTGGTTGGCGGCGGCGGGTGGGAGCCATTCGGCAGGGGTGCTGTCGCCCTTGTCCTGATTGGTCTTGCCCTCGGTGGCAAGGAGATTGAAGTCGAGGTCGTTGGCGAAGCGGATGCGGCGGTCCAGCGGCCACCCGTGGGCACCCATATCCCAGGCGGCGGCCAGCGGGTAGACGTGGTCGATCTGGACGGTACCGGCATCGGCCTTCTCGAAGGTGAGGCGGCGGCCGGTGTACGGGTCGTCGAGGATGCCCGAGACCACCACGCAGGTGCTGCCGGGGCGGAATCCGATCTCGGTCAGCTGACCGGCCAGCACGTTGTTGCGGGTGTCGCAGCCGTCGTGACCGCCGGGCGCGTCGTGGTCGTCGGTCCACGCCGGACCGAAGACGCAGCCCTGACCGGCCTTGCAGCCGCGTTCGTACCCACCCGGTCGCGGCCGAGTCGGCAGCACGTGCACGTGGTCGAGCAGTTGCTCGAGCTGCGCGCGCGAGGGACTGCCGGGTGCCGGACCGGCCCGCGGGCCGATCGCCGAGCAGCCGCTCAGCGCGATCAGTACCGCGCTCAGTCCGGCGAGCCATCGGCACCGCCGGTCGAGCGTGGCCGTGTCACCGGTCCGCACCCCCACGGCCGCCGCTCGTGCCGTCCGCCGAATCCCGCTCAGAATTCGCACATCTCACATCTACCCGTGTAGTCGCACGCCACGCGGGTTTTCCAGGACTTCGCACCGGTTCCGTGTTCTCGCACCGGTTGCGGGGGACTACAGCCAGGCTCGCGCCAGCAGATCGTCGGCCGACGTCTCCGACATCTGCGGTGGCATGCGGGTGGCCGCGATCGTCTCGCACCGCGCGCCATCGTGTCCGATCAGCCACGATCCGCCGCGGTCCTCGCACTCGGCGATCTTGGCGAAGGTGGTGAGCAGGAACTGGATGGCGTCGCGCGGATCGGCCGTGCGGGCCAACCGCTGCGATTCCCCCGGTCGGGACAGATCCAGCCACACCCCCGATTGGCCGTCCAGGCGCATCCCCACGATCTTCGTCGTGTCCACGAAAGTGAATTTCCGCCGTTCCCACGGCGTTGTGGGCGTGAAGCTCTGCTCGAGCACTTGGAGCAGAATCGTCATCTTCACGGCCTCCCTCGGTATCGAGTCGTCGCGGCCCTGGCTGGTGCCGCGATGGATTGTCGCCGGTGCGTCCCGCTCGATCGCCGCTGAAGCGCAGCAGCCACCGTCCACGCGCGGTGACCAGCGGATATCCCAGTATGTTCCAAAATCGCCCGGTTTGGTATCCCCTCGGCGCGCCGGGTTTCAGACGAGTTCCAGACCGCCGTCCACGGTGATGACCTGACCGGTGATCCAGCTGGCCGTCGGTTCGCTCACCCGCAGCATCCAGGCCGCGACCTCGGCCGGTACCCCGCGGCGGCGCAGCGGGATGCGGGCGGTCTCCTCCCGCTTGATCGCGGCCACCACCTCGTCGGCGAGCCCGGCCGCCGTCAGTGCCTCGCTCTCGGTCGGACCGGGGGCCACGGCATTGACCCGCACGCCGTCACCCGCCAGCTCCAGCGCCCAGCTGCGGGTGAGCTGTTCGAGGGCGGCCTTGCTGGCGCCGTAGTGGGCGGCTCCCGGAATCGGCCGATGTCCGTAGGTGCTCGACACATTGACGATGCTGCCCCGGGTCGCGCGCAGCTGCGGCAGCGCGGCGGCGGCGAGCAGGCTCGAGGCGGTGACGTTGAGCGCGAACAGATCCGCGACGCGCGCGGCCGACACCTCGGCCAGCGGCATGGCCGCGGTGGCACCGGCATTGTTGACCAGCACGTCCACCCGTCCCCACCGGTCGACGGCGGTGTCGACGATCGCGGTGGCGGCCTCCGCGCGCCGCAGATCGTGGGCGATCACCTCGATGGCCGGATGTTCGGCCGCGGTCCGCTCCAGCACGTCCCGCCTGCGGCCGACGCCGAGCACCGTGGCGCCCGCCCGGGCGTACGCGATCGCGGCCGCCCGTCCGATTCCGGTTCCGGCTCCGGTCACGATCACCACGCGGTCGTCGAAGCTACCCATATCGCATCCTTTGTTCGATGTTCGTAGAACGTCGAACAAAGTAGCATGGGCGGTATGCGCGAACCACAGCATCCGTCGGCCTCCGATATCGAGCTGACGGCCGTGCTGGCGGCACTGAGCGATCCGATCCGGGTCGGCCTGGTGCGCGTGCTGGCCGACGACGTCGAGCGCGGGTGGGGCGAACTGCGCGCCCCCGTCGCCAAATCCACACTGAGCCACCACCTTCGGGTGCTCCGCGATGCCGGGATCACGCGGACCCGGCAGGAGGGCACCCGCTGTTACGTGGTGCTGCGCCGCGATGATCTCGATCAGCGGTTCCCCGGTCTGCTCGACTCGATTCTGGACGCCGCGACGACCGACGACGTGGGCCGCCACGTCGGGCTCGCCGGATAGCGCCGCTACGTCGGGCTCGCGGGACAGGGCCGCTACGTCGGGTTCGCGGGACAGGGCCGCCACGTCGGGCTCGCCGGAGCGGGCTCCCGCCTCGCGCGGACCGGATCGGAACCGGCGCTCAGCCGAGGATGTGCACGGCGATCAATCCGTCGCCCCGCTCCTCGACGCGGACGCCGGTCAGATCGGCGACGTGCGCGGTCGGGTCGTGGGCGACCGCGCGCGCTCCGACTCCGACGACCCGCATGCCCGCCGCCTTGCCCGCGGCGATTCCCGCCCCGGAGTCCTCGAAGACCAGGCAGTCCCCGGGTGGCAGCCCCAGTTCGGCGGCCGCCTTCAGGAAGCCCTCGGGATCGGGCTTGCTGACCGTGACCGATTCGGCCGTGATGCGGACGGCCGGTACGGGCAGCCCGGCCGCACCCATGCGCGCCTCGGTGAGCGCGACATCCGCCGAGGTGACCAGGGCGTGCGGGAGGTGCGCGACGGCCGCCAGGAAGGCCGGTGCGCCGGGGACCGGCACCACGCCGTCCACGATGGTGGTCTCCTCCCGCAGCATGCGGGCATTGTCGGCGTGATTGAGCTCCATGGGCCGGTCGGGCAGCAGCGCGGCCATCGTCGCCCACCCCTGCCGTCCGTGCGCCACCGCCAGCACCTCGTCGATCGGCAGGCCCTGGGTGGCGGCCCAGGTTCCCCACAATCGCTCCACGACTGCTTCGGAATTGACGAGGGTGCTGTCCATGTCCAACAGGAGAGCGCGGGCGGTGAGCGTGGCGTTGACCGTCATGTACTGGTTATAACCACGCTTGCCATGCGGGGCAATGCGTTTCGGGGAAGCACACGTCAGGCCAGCGGAACTGCCGCGTCGACGGTGGCCGCCGATCGTCATCGGCACGCCGAAACGCGGTCTCGCTCAGCGCGGATCGACGGCGGCGAGAATGGCGGCGCGGGTGGTTCGGACGGCGTCGCGGTGGGCGGCCGTGGTCGTCGGGTTGTCGCCCAGCGCCAGGTATTCGAGGAGTAGGCCGCGATGAACCGCGAGGATGCGGGAGGCGAGGGAGCGGGCGGTTTCGGGAGGGGTGCCCGCGGTTTCCATGGCCGCCGCCAGGGGGGTCAGCCATTCGGTGACGACCGGGTCGAGGAAGCGGCGGCGCAGGTCGTGGTCTCGGGTCGCGGCCGCGTAGATCTCGAAGAACATGGCGGTTCGGCGGCGGCCCTCCGGGAGGTGGGCCTGGCTCCAGGCGTAGTCGAGTCCCTCGGCGACAACGTCGGCCACATGTTCGGCGGTCGGGGGAAGAGCCGAGGAGAACGCTCGGATGCGGGACAGGAGTTGCCGGGAGATCGTCAGGTAGTCGTCGAGGGTGCGGTCGACGATCTCGGTGATCAGGGCTTCCCGGCTGCCGAAATGGTGCAGGAGATTGCGCGTCGAGGTCCCGAGGTGCTCGGCCAGCGGGCGCAGCGTGAGCCCGAACAGCCCGTGCTCGTCCGCGTAGTCGCGGCATCCGTCGAGGAGTTCGCGCCGTCGTCCGGCGTCTTTGGGGCGGCCCATGCGGGCCAGTTTATACTACGACCGTTACATGAAACGATCGTGGAAGGAATTGGAATGCAGGACGTCACCAGAGACGACATCGCCCGCTGTTTCGTGAACAGCTCCCGCAGCGGCGTCCGAACGATGACCTTCCCCCGCGACCTCGATGACCTGCCCTGGCCGGAACTGGACTACGTCGGCTGGATCGACTCGCGTGCGCCCCGCCGCGCCTATCTGGTCGCCGAGCACGCCGGGCGGCTGGTCGGCATCGAACTGCGGGCGGCGAGCACCGACGGCTCCCGGCCGCGAACGGGCATGTGCGAGCTGTGCCACGCGGTCCACCGCGTCGGCGGGACCAACCTGTTCACCGCGCGCAAGGCCGGCGCCGCGGGCAGGGCGGGCAACAGCGTAGGCACCTACGTGTGCGCCGACTTCTGCTGTTCGCTGTACGTGCGCGGTCGCAAACCGCTCGGCGGCAACCAACCCGAACAGGCATTGCCCACCGTGACGCGCATCGCGCACCTCGTCCGGCGTATCGACGGATTCGTCGCCCGTGTACTGGGGTGACCGGGGCGTCCGGCGGTCGGCGCGGGCCGGACGTTGACCTGTCGGACCCGGCTGATTTGATGGGCGGATGCTGCACGGACTGTGGTCACCGGGGTCCGGGCTGGTGCTGTGGCATCCGCCGGGCGCCGATGCCGGGGCGGTCGTGGGCGAACTACCGGATCCGTTGGGGTCGATCGTGCGGACGGCGCGGTTCCGGCATCGGGCCGAGGTGCTGGTGCCGGGTGCGGGCGGGCCGGAATTGGTCACGGTGCGCGGGCACGCCTTGGCTCCCGAGACGGCGGCGCCGGTGCTGTTGCAGGAGTTGCCACCGCGGCGGGTGGCGGGGGATCTACGGTTTCTCGCGCATGTGGCACGCGGTATCGACCGCTGGGTGGGAGCCGGTCGGGTCGTGCCCGAGGTGCGCCGCGACGACGGCGACTGGTGGGTGCGCTGGCGGCTGCTGGGCGGCCAGCGGCAGCGCGCATGGCTGGCGGAACTGGCGGTCGCCATGCCCGCCGCGCTGCGCACCGTGGGGCGGCCGTCCGCGCTGCTGGAGGACTTCACCGGCGAACTCGCCGACCCGATAACCCGGCTGCGACTGGCGGCAGCGGCGCCATCGCGGCTGGCCGGCGGGGATTCGGCCGACACGCCGAGTAATGCGATCCGTCCCTCGGTGGGGACCACCGGCACCGCGGTGATCGGCGGATCGGTCCGCACCGCCGGAGCCGCCGCCACGCCCACGGGCGGTGAATCGGATCGGAACACCTCCCGTGCGGTGGGGGCCGGATCGCGCGTGAGTCGCGCTCGGCGGGCCGAGGCACTGCGAAACGCAGGCTCGGCGGCCGACGATCCGGAAGCGTTGACCGCGGCATTGCGGGACAGCCTGGCGGCCGAGGAGGGCTACCTCGGGCCGGACGACCGTCCGGTGCACGCCACCCGGGTGGGCCCCCATCCGCTGCTCGCCGCGCTGGTGGGAGACGGGCCGCTGGAGGTCGGGTCGTATCGGCTGGCGTCGGTGCTGGAGGACTGGCGGACGAGTCTGACCGCCGACGAACCCGAGCTGGTGCTGCGACTGCTGGAACCGCCCGACGCGGAGGCCGAGGCGGCGGATGTGCTGTGGCGGCTGGAGGTGTGCCTGCACACCGAGGGGGAGGCTCCGCAGCCGGTGCTGCTGCCGGGCGACCCCCAGGCGGTGCGGGTGGCGGGGGAGAAGCTGGCCGCCGCCAAGCAGGCGTATCCGCGGCTGCGCGATCTGCCCGGCGACCCGCACAGTATGGATCTGCTGCTGCCGACCGAGGTCGTGATGGATCTGGTGGCGCACGGGGCGCAGGCGCTGCAATCGGCCGGGGTGCGGCTGCTGCTGCCGCGCGCCTGGAAGATCACCACGCCGAGCCTGCGGCTGCGGGTGCAGAGCCCCGCCGCGACCGAAACAGCGGTCGGGCTCCAGGGTTTGGTGTCCTACCGGTGGGAACTCGCGCTCGGCGACACTGTGCTGACGCCCGCCGAGATGGCGCGCGTCATCGCGGCCAAGTCGGATCTGGTGCAGCTGCGCGGGCAGTGGGTGCAGGCCGACCACCGCGTCCTGGCCGCCGCCGCGGAGTACGTCTCGGGTCGCGCCGACGACACGCCCACCACCGTCGGCGGCCTGTTCGCCGAACTCGCCGCCAACCCGGTGACCCGCGTCCCGCTGGCTTCCGTTACCGCGACCGGTTGGGCGGCAGAGCTTTTCGACGCCGACCATCCGACCGAACCGATCGACCCGCCCGCCGGGCTGAAAGCCGAACTGCGCCCGTACCAGCAGCGCGGGCTCACCTGGCTCGCCACCATGTCCCGCCTCGGCTGCGGCGCTGTCCTAGCCGACGATATGGGCCTCGGCAAGACCATCCAGGTGCTGGCGCTGCTGCTGCACGAACGCGAAACCTCTTCTGCCCGGCCGAAACCCGTGCACCGGGTGGCCCCGCGTGCCGAGCCGGGTCTGGCGGCCGGTGATCCCGCGCCCGTCACCACCGCGACGAGCCCGGCCCTCGGCGCGGGTCCCGCCCCCACCCTGCTGGTGTGCCCCATGTCCGTGGTCGGCAACTGGCAGCGGGAGGCGGAGCGGTTCGCGCCGGGGCTGCGGGTGCTGGTGCATCACGGTGCGGGTCGGCGCAGTGGACCAGAATTCGATGCGGCCGTGGCGGATTCGGACCTGGTCGTCACCACCTACGCGCTGCTGGCCCGCGATGTGGAGGAGTTGAAGCGGCAGGGGTGGCAGCGGGTGGTGCTGGACGAGGCGCAGCACATCAAGAACGCGGCGACCCGGCAGGCGCGCGCCGCCCGCGCGATACCGGCGCGGCATCGCCTGGCGCTCACCGGAACCCCGGTGGAGAACCGGCTGGAGGAACTGCGTTCCATTCTGGATTTCGCCAATCCGAAACTGCTGGGCAAACCCTCGGATTTCCACGCCCGCTTCGCGGTGCCCATCGAGCGCGAGCGTGACGAGAACGCGGTGGCCCGCCTGCGCGCCATCACCTCCCCGTTCGTGCTGCGCCGGGTCAAGACCGATCCGGCGGTGATCTCCGATCTCCCCGAGAAGATCGAGATGACGGTGCGGGCCAACCTCACCGTCGAGCAGGCCGCCCTCTACCAGGCCGTGCTCGACGATATGACGCAGAAGCTGAAGGCCGCCAAGACCAAGGAGGATATGGGCCGCAAGGGCGCGGTGCTGGCCGCGCTGACCCGGCTCAAGCAGGTGTGCAACCATCCCGCGCACTTCCTCGGCGACGGTTCCGGCGTGCTGCGCCGCGGCCGGCACCGCTCCGGGAAGCTGGCCCTGGTCGAGGACGTGCTCGAGGCCGTCCTCGCCGACGGTGAACGCGCCCTGCTGTTCACCCAGTTCCGCGAGTTCGGTGAACTGGTGGCCCCCTTCCTCACCGAACGCTTCGGCGTGGAGGTCCCCTTCCTGCACGGCGGCGTCCCGAAGCAGCGTCGCGACGCCATGGTCACCCGTTTCCAGGAGTCCGGCGGCCCGCCGCTCATGCTGCTCTCGCTCAAGGCGGGCGGCACCGGACTGAATCTCACCGCCGCCAATCATGTGGTGCACCTGGACCGCTGGTGGAATCCGGCGGTGGAGAACCAGGCCACCGACCGCGCCTTCCGCATCGGCCAGCGCCGCGACGTGCAGGTCCGCAAGCTGGTGTGCGTGGACACCATCGAGGAGCGGATCGACGACATGCTGTCCGGCAAGCGCCAACTCGCCGATCTCACGGTGGGCGTGGGCGAGAACTGGATCACCGAGCTCAGCGACGATGAACTGCGCGACCTGTTCGCGCTCGGCTCCGAGGCGGTGGGGGAGTGAGCGGACAAGCGCGGAGACGGCGGCGCGGCGTAACCACGCAGCGCGCCGCTCACGCCCGAAAGGACACAGCGTGAGCGACCGCGTCGACTACAGCACCTTCGGCAAGCGCCGCCCGGTGCGCGGCGGCGTCGAATCCCGCAGCCAGCGCGGCGGTTTCGCCACGACCCGTTGGGGCCGCGCCTTCCTGGAGGCCGTCGAGCAGGTCGCCGATCGCGGTCGGCTGACCCGCGGCCGCACCTATGCCCGCGCCGGGCAGGTCGTCAGTTATCACCTGGAGCCCGGCGCGGTGCACGCCGAGGTGCAGGGCAGTCAGCCGCGCCCGTTCACCGCCGTCCTCACCATGCGTCAGCTGCGCGACGACCGTCTGGACGAGCTCGTCGCCGCCGTACGGCAGACGCCCGGTATGCTTGCCGAGATCGCTTCGGGCACACTGCCTTCCGCACTGGGTTCGCTCCTCCTCCCGACCACCGTCAGCGAACTGGACTTCGCCTGCTCCTGTCCGGACTCGGGGTGGCCGTGCAAACACGTGGCCGCCGTCTGCTACATCCTGGCGGAGCGGTTGGACGACCATCCGAAGGATCTGCTGACCCTGCGCGGCGTGGATCTGGAGACCTTGATCGGCGCGGTGCAGCGTGATTCGAACCCGCCGGAGCAGGTGGATATCTACGGCGAGGAGTCCGCGCTCCCCGCGCTCCCGCGCCCCGACTTCCACCCGGCCCCCGAAGATCTCGACCCGGCCCTACTACGCCGAGCCCTGCGGATGACGGCGGAGGACGAGCCCACAGCGGAGACGGGCCTGCGTCACCTCCGCGCGCTCTATCGCGCCCTGCGCTGACGCCGCGCGCGGCGATGCCGCCTATTCACCGCACGGCGACCCGCCGCGACCGCCGTTCCGGTTCGGCGTTCTCGGCGAGCCGGTCGAACCGGTAGTCGCCCAGATCGAAGTGACCGGCTCGCCACGCCGCTTCCACCGTGCTCATCGGCTTGAGCGGCACATCGCCGTTCTTGTCGAAGTAGTAGCTGTTGGCCAGTGCGCAGCTGTCCTGCCAGAACACCTGGGTGCCACGGCGATTCAGCATCTCGCGGAAGAATCGCGCATTGGCCTCCGGCGTGATCTCCACCCGGGTCGCCCGCCGCTCGCGCGCGTTGCGCAGCAGTCGCAGGATGTGCCGGGTCTGCATTTCGATGAGCGCGAAGTACGACGACCCGTTGTACCCGTACGGCCCGATGATGGAGAAGAAGTTCGGGAATCCGGGCACGCTCACGCCCTCGTAGGCTTGCAGCCGATTGTCGTCCCACCAGTCCTCCAGCCGCGCGCCGCCGCTGCCGTGCAGGTCGAAGGTCGGCATATTCCCCGACTCCATGACCTTGAAGCCGGTCGCCATGATCAGCACGTCGACCGGGTGGTGATTCCCGTCGGCGGTGCGCAGTCCGGTCTCGGTGACCTCGGCGATCGGATCGGTCTCCAACCGCACGTTCGATCGGTTGAAGGTGGCGAGGTAGTCGTTGGAGAATCCGGGCCGTTTGCAGCCGAGGGCGTAGCGCGGTGTCAGCTTGTCGCGCACCTCGGGATCGTGTACCTGATCGCGCAGGTGGGCCAGTCCGACCCGCTCGCCCACCTTGGCGATGGGCAGCAGACCGTAGTAATGCGCGCTGAGCGGGAAGGTCAGTTCGACGAAGGTCTGACTGGCGAGCCGGGTGAGCAGCTGACCCCCGGGCAGCCGCATGAGCAGGCGGACCGCCCCGGGCAGCTCCCGGTCCGGTCGCGGCAGACACCAGATGGGCGTGCGCTGGAAGACGGTCAGATGGGCCACATCGGGGGCGATCTCCGGAATGATCTGTACCGCCGATGCCCCGGTGCCGATGATGCCCACGCGTTTACCGCGCAGATCCTGCCCGTGATCCCAGCGCGCGGTGTGCATGACGATCCCGGAATACCGTTCCACCCCCGGGATTTCGGGCAGTTTGGGCCGGGTGAGCACGCCGGTGGCCCCGACCACGTAGCGTGCCGTGATCTCCTCGTCCGCGGCGGTGCGCAAGCGCCACAGGTGCAGGTCGTCGTCGTAGTCGGCGCGGGCGATGGTGGTGCCGAATCGGATTCGCGGTCGCAGCCCGTACTTGCCGACGCAGTGTTCGGCGTACGCCTTCAGTTCCCGACCGGGCGCGTAGATCCGGGACCAGCCGCGCTGCTGTTCGAACGAGTACTGGTAGCTGAACGACGGAATGTCCACGGCGATACCGGGGTAGGTATTCCAGTGCCAGGTGCCGCCCACCCCGTCGGCCTCGTCGACGATCAGGAAGTCGTCGAAGCGGTGCTTGCGCAGCATGATCGCGACGCCGATGCCGGAGAATCCGGCACCGATGATGACGATCTCGTGGTCGACGACGCTGGCGTTCATGAGGTCTCCTCGGCGTAGATGACGCAGTCCACCCGATGCTCGATGCCGTCCACGGTGCGGATGCCGCGCGGTGCGAGCCGGGCGATCGGCCAGGTGATGAGCCGGACATGGGGGCGGTGCAGGGCCCGGTAGTAGTGGCTGTGCCAGGTGACCGGGGCGGGTGATTCCGGGGTGAGCTGGCGGCGGG
>NZ_JASCXP010000088.1:0-20831 GCF_030010695.1 Nocardia sp. CC201C | reverse complement strand
GCCGCCGAGGCGGAGCTGAAGGAGAACCCGGCCACCAAGACCCCGGCCGACTTCTGATTCTCAGCCGCGAGGCTTTTGTTCACCTTGCCGACCGTTTCCGTTGGGTAGCGGTCGGCAAGGTGTGACCACCACAGACTTACTCACAACAGGAGGCTCGCCCCAGATGGCGAACTACACCGCCGCCGATGTGAAGCGGCTCCGCGAGCTCACCGGCTCCGGCATGATGGACTGCAAGAAGGCTCTCGAGGAGAACGGCGGCGACTTCGACAAGGCCGTCGAGTTCCTGCGCATCAAGGGCGCCAAGGATGTCGGGAAGCGCGCCGAGCGCGCCACCGCCGAGGGTCTGGTCGCCGCGCAGGACGGCGTCATGATCGAGATCAACTCCGAGACCGACTTCGTCGCCAAGAACCAGGAGTTCCAGGATCTGGCGAACGCGGTCGTGACCGCGGCCGCCAAGGCCCGCCCGGCCGACCTGGACGCCCTCAAGGCCGTCGACCTGGGTGGCAAGACCGCCGACCAGGCCGTGCAGGAGCTGGCCGCCAAGATCGGTGAGAAGCTCGAGCTGCGCCGGGTGGCCGCCTTCGACGGCACCACCACGGTGTACCTGCACAAGCGTGCCACCGACTTGCCGCCCGCCGTCGGCGTGCTGGTCGAGTACCAGGGCGAGGGCGACGCCGCCGCCGAGGTCGCGCGCGCCGCCGCCATGCAGGTCGCCGCGCTCAAGGCCAAGTACGTGAGCCGCGACGAGGTTCCGGCCGATGTGGTCGAGAAGGAGCGCTCCATCGCCGAGGCCACCGCTCGTGAAGAGGGCAAGCCCGAGGCCGCGCTGCCGAAGATCACCGAGGGTCGCGTCAACGGCTTCTACAAGGACGTCGTCCTGCTGGAGCAGCCGTCGGTCACCGACAGCAAGAAGACCGTGAAGCAGCTGCTGGACGAGGCCGGTGTCACCATCACCCGCTTCGCCCGCTTCGAGGTCGGCCAGGCGTAATCGCCTGAGATACGAGCCAGCCCCTCGCGCAACGAGATTGCGCGAGGGGCTGTTTTGTGGGGCACGACGCCGGCGAGTTCGTGGGGCGGGACGCCATGCGAGTTTTACCAGGACGTCGTCGGTAGGGCGGACACCGCCCCGCGCGACGGCGAGTACGACACCGCGAAGCCAGTCGACCGGTGGCGGCGAGTCGGCCGTGCGCGAGTCGCGGTGTGACGCCTGCCGATCGCGTGGCCGCCCTCATCCTCCCTCGAACAGTTCCTTCAGCCGCTCGAGATCCTTCCGATTGGCCGAACGCATGGCCGCTACCACGACGGGTGCGGCGATCTTCGCGAAACCGGACGGCTCGCCTCGATTGCGCAGCGTCATGCGCGTCCCGCCGTCCGCCGTGTCCTGCCATGTGTAGGTCGTCTCCATCGGAAACGGCCCTGCCGCGGTGCTCATGACGAACCGCTCCCCGGGCACCAGTTCCCGCACCTCGTAGGTGTAGGCGAGTTCGCGTCCGAGGAACCGCGCCACGAACGCCATCCGCGAACCCACGGCCGCTGGTTTCGCGGTGAGCCACTGAACCGAGCGGATATTCGCGTACCACCGGGTGACATTGTCCGGATCGGCCGCGAAGGCCGCCACCTCCACTCGCGGGCGAGCGATCTCGATGGTGGTCGCGACATCGACGGACATGTGCCGATGCTACGCCGGAGCACGTAGGCCGTCGGCGGTCCGAGGCTTGGCGGACACCGCGATCCGTGCCGGATGATGTTCACCGGCGAAATTCTCACCGGGAACGAGGGTCGGGTCACCCTCGCGCCCGCGCGTGAGGCAGGATAGATAAAGCTCGTCGCCGTCCCGTGCAATACGCATATCGGGATGGTCTTTTCATGTGCGTGCGCAGGCTCGCTGCCGAGGGAGAAGGAGACCGATGACGGACCCGGATACGGCGCCCGACCGCAAGGGCTATCGCCGAGTACTCCTCAAATTGGGTGGTGAGATGTTCGGCGGGGGCAAGGTGGGGCTCGACCCGGATGTCGTGCAGACGGTCGCCGAGCAGATCGCCGAGGTGGTCTCCACCGGTGTGCAGGTCGCGGTCGTGATCGGCGGCGGCAATTTCTTCCGCGGCGCCGAACTCGAGGAGCGCGGGATGGAGCGGGCCCGCTCCGACTACATGGGCATGCTCGGCACCGTGATGAATTCCCTTGCGCTGCAGGACTTCCTGCAGAAGCAGGGGATCGACACCCGGGTGCAGACCGCCATCACCATGGGGCAGGTCGCCGAGCCGTACCTGCCGCTGCGCGCCAAGCGGCATCTGGAGAAGGGCCGCGTCGTCATTTTCGGCGCGGGTATGGGTATGCCGTACTTCAGCACCGATACCACCGCCGCGCAGCGCGCCCTGGAGATCGGTGCGGAGGTGGTGCTCATGGCCAAGGCCGTCGACGGCGTCTTCACCGCGGATCCGCGCGAGGACGCCGCCGCCACCATGTTCACCGAGATCACGCACAAGGAAGTCCTGGAGCGTGGTCTCAAGGTGGCCGATGCCACCGCGTTCAGCCTCTGTATGGACAACCAGATGCCCATCCTGGTGTTCAATCTGTTGACCAAGGGCAATATCGCCCGCGCCGTGGCCGGTGAGAAGATCGGCACGTTGGTGCGGACGTGAACCGCACGGACCGCGCCGACCGAAACGAACGATGACGCTGTGGAGGAAACGCCGTGATTGAAGAAGCGCTCTTCGACGCCGAGGAAAAGATGGAGAAAGCTGTCTCGGTGGCGAAGGACGACCTGGGGTCCATTCGGACCGGTCGCGCGAATCCGGGCATGTTCTCCCGGATCGTCATCGACTACTACGGGTCGCCTACCCCGATCACCCAGGTGTCGAGCATCAATGTGCCCGAACCGCGCATGGTCGTGATCAAGCCTTACGAGGCCGCGCAGCTGGGCGCCATCGAAACCGCCATCCGCAACTCGGATCTGGGTGTGAACCCGACCAATGACGGCCACATCATCCGGGTGAGCGTTCCGCAGCTCACCGAGGAGCGCCGCCGCGAGATGGTGAAGCAGGCCAAGTCCAAGGGTGAGGACGCCAAGATCTCCATCCGCAATGTGCGCCGCAAGGCCATGGAGGAGCTGGGTCGCATCCAAAAGGACGGCGAGGCGGGCGAGGACGAGGTCGGCCGCGCCGAGAAGGAACTGGACAAGACCACCCACAAGTACGTCGCGCAGATCGACGAACTGGTCAAGCACAAGGAATCGGAACTGCTCGAGGTCTGAGCCGGTCGGCGGCGCCGGCCGGGGGTAGGGACGAACGGACGACAAGTGAGCGACAGGACAATCGTGGCCGAAGATACTGCCGCCGCAGACAATGCGACGCCGTCGGAGGTTACGGGGGCGGCGCGGCAGCCCGCGACCCCGGGCACATCCGGCGATCCAGCGCGCACGGGTTCGTCGGCCGCCATACCGGATCCGGTCCCGGCGTCCGACGGCGACAAGGGCGGCAAGTCCAAGGCGGGCCGCAACCTGCCCGCCGCCCTGGTGGTCGGTTTCGGGTTGGGGCTGTCGCTCATCGCGATCCTGCTGTTCGTGCCGAAGGTTCTCATCGGCGTGATCGCGGTCGCCATGGCGGTGGCCACCTGGGAGGTCGCCAAGCGGCTGCGTGAGGCCGATGTGCTGGTGCCGCGCATTCCGCTGCTTGTCGGCGGTCAGGCCGTCATCTGGCTGGCCTGGCCCTTCGGCACCGAGGGGGTGGCGGGGGCCTTCGCGGCGACCGTGCTCGCCCTCATGGTGTGGCGGCTGTTCGACCATGGGCTGCGCGCCACGCCGCGAAACTACCTGCGCGACACCGCGATCAGCATCTTCGTTCTCGCCTGGGTGCCGCTGCTGGCCTCCTTCGCCGTCCTCATGCTGCTCGACGACGACGGCAATCTGCGGGTGCTGACCTTCATGATCCTGGTGGTCTGCTCCGATGTGGGCGGCTATGTCGCCGGGGTGCTCTTCGGCCGCCATCCCATGGTTCCCGCCATCAGTCCGAAGAAATCCTGGGAGGGCTTCGGCGGTTCGCTGGTGTTCTCGGTGATCGGCGGTCTGCTCACGGTGACCCTGCTGTTGCAGGCGAATTCCATGATCGGCGTGCTGCTGGGCGTGGGTCTGGTGCTGGTGGCCACCACCGGCGATCTGATCGAATCCCAGATCAAACGGGAGCTGGGCATCAAGGATATGGGCACGCTGCTGCCCGGGCACGGCGGCATCATGGACCGGCTGGACTCCATGCTGCCCTCGGCGTTCGTGTCCTGGCTGGTGCTGACCGCGCTGCTGTGAGGTCGGGGGCTCCGGTACCGGTGGAGCCCCCGTCCCGTCAGCCCGCCTTCTTGGCCGCGCGGCGCAACTGGAAGATGCGCCAGCCGCCGACCAGCGCCATCACCAGCGCGCCGATGATCACCGACAGCAGTACCAGTACGCCGATCGGCATCTGGAACCGCCAGGCGAAGAACTCGACGTGGGCCGTCTCCAGATTTTGCAGGATGAAGACCAGCAGCACGATGCCCAGCAGCGCGGCGATGATCAGGGCCAGCCAGGTGTAGCCGGTGCGGGTTTTCAGCGCCCGGTCGATGGACGTATCCGGTTTTCTCGTATCGGTCTGTTTCTCGTCGATCTGCTTTTCGGCGATCGGTTTTTCGGGCTCCGGGTGTTCAGCGTCCCCGGGGTTCACGGCGTCGGCTGTCATACCCTCGATCATTGCGGATAGCTATGGCCAGTGCACGGATATTGCCCGTTGTCTCAGGTATGTCGGACTCGCCGGGGATGGCCGGGTGGTGTGATCAGCACCGCCCGCCCCGGCAGCCGCGGGAAGGCAGTCGGATGGGACACTGGAGAGGTTATGACTGCCCCCCTGCCGCTCGTCTTCGACGCCCCCCGCCGTGGCATGCCGCCGCGGCACCTCGCCGACCTCGATGCCGAGGAGCGGCGCGCCGCCATGGCGGACCTGGGGCTGCCGAAGTTCCGCGCCGACCAGATCGCGCGCCAGTACTACGGGCGGCTGCAGGCCGATCCCGAGCAGATGACCGATCTGCCCGCCGATATGCGCGCCAAGGTGGGTGAGGCGCTGTTCCCGCCGCTGCTCACCCCGGTCCGGCATATCGCCTGCGATGACGGCAGCACCCGCAAGACACTGTGGAAGGCGGGCGACGGCACCCTGCTGGAGTCG
This sequence comes from Nocardia sp. CC201C, assembly GCF_030010695.1. Taxonomy (NCBI): domain Bacteria; kingdom Bacillati; phylum Actinomycetota; class Actinomycetes; order Mycobacteriales; family Nocardiaceae; genus Nocardia; species Nocardia sp. CC201C. The sequence goes on along the minus strand of NZ_JASCXP010000088.1, from coordinate 15,648 downwards.
GTGCTCATGCGCTACCCCGACCGGGCCACGCTGTGCATCTCCAGCCAGGCCGGCTGCGGTATGGCCTGCCCCTTCTGCGCCACCGGCCAGGGCGGCCTGAACCGCAACCTCTCCACCGCCGAGATCGTCGACCAGGTGCGCGCCGCCGCCGCGGCGCTGCGCGACGGCGAGGTCGCCGGTGGGCCCGGCCGCCTGTCCAATATCGTCTTCATGGGTATGGGCGAGCCCCTGGCCAACTACAAACGCGTGGTCAACGCCGTTCGCCGCATCACGTCTCCGGCTCCGGACGGACTGGGTATCTCCCAGCGCAATGTGGTGGTCTCCACGGTCGGCCTGGCCCCCGCCATCCGCAAACTCGCCGACGAGAATCTGTCGGTGACCCTCGCGGTTTCCCTGCACACCCCCGACGACGAACTGCGCGACACCCTGGTCCCGGTGAACAACCGCTGGCCGGTCGCCGAAGTCTTGGATGCGGCACGCTATTACGCCGACAAGTCCGGTCGCCGCGTGTCGATCGAGTACGCGTTGATCCGTGACATCAACGACCACCCCTGGCGCGCCGATATGCTCGGTGAGAAGCTGCACAAGGCCCTGGGCTCCCGCGTCCATGTGAACGTCATCCCGCTGAACCCGACTCCGGGCAGCAAATGGGACGCCTCCCCGAAACCCGTTGAGCGCGAGTTCGTCCGCCGCGTCGAGGCGCAGGGCGTGCCCTGTACGGTTCGCGATACCCGTGGTCAGGAGATCGCCGCTGCCTGCGGGCAGCTCGCCGCGGAAGGATGAGCGGACTCGACCCCGAGGTGTTCGGTTCCACGAAGGACCGGCCGTCGAAATGGGTCTCGCCCGACGAACTCGCCCGACGGCTGGCATTCGTTTCGACCGACGACCTGGTCGAGTTCATCGTGGACGCCAGGAATTCCTGGCATCAGCGGCGAAAGTGTGTTCGCGCGTTGGCGGGACGCGCGCTATCGATCCCCAGCTGCTTGCGTGGTTGCGGAGTGTGGATTCGGAATCCGTTCGATATGTGGCGTCTCGCGTCGCGATTCTGACCGCGCGGGGGATGCTGGGTGATCTGGAGGTGGCGGACGCGCTGGTCGAATTGGCGTCGAGTCCGTGGGGCCATCTCGGTGGCCCCGCCGACCACGCTATCCAGCGCTTGATCATTGCCCATGGTCTGCCCGCGGCGCTCGGTGTGGATTCTCCATGCGCATGCAGGTCGCCGTTGCCGATCAGGTAGCTGAACGCGGCGATTTCGAGCAGTTGCAGCGTAGCCAGGGGGCGTGAGCCGCGGCCCTCGGCGACCGCATCCGCGAGAGCTTTGATCGCTTCCTGCAACGTGATCCGATACCTCGCGGCAGGGTATCGGCCGAGGATCTGGCAGGCATCCTCTTGGGGCAGGCGGCGGGTCGGGCGCCGGCGGGCAGTACCTGAACATCGCCGATGGTATCGGCGCCGACCGCGAGCAGGATGGCGAAGTGGTCGTCCTCGCTGGTTCGGGTGGCCTCTCGTGATGGCGGTCAGGCGCAGTCCCTCGGGAAGCAGACCGGCGAAGAAGGGCGGTACCGAACCTCCGGTCGCCCGGAATTTCCCCGCGCGCTCGGGCAGGGTGAAAGCGACCGGCGGAGTCGTCGGATCGGCGAGATAGGGGTACACCGGTAGGCCGGGAGAGAAGAACGGTGGCGTTCGTCGAATCAGGACTGGTCATCGCGAGATCGCCAGGCGTCGAGGAGGTCAGCGGGAGGGAAAGCGGTCCTCTCCGGACCCACACTCGACCGGTGACTCGCGGATCCCAGCGTCAGCCGGTAGCCCCCGCTGGGCGGGTGACCGGGACGATCGTGACGTGGTCCTCGATGCCGGCGAAGTCGTTGGGGTTGGTGGTGTACAGGGGCAGTCCGTGACGCGCTGCGGTCGCCGCGATCATGAGGTCGGCCGTCCGTCGGCGCGGTTGTCGGCCGATTGCGTAGACCGAGGCGCAGATCAACCCGAACAGTCGTGCGGCTTCGCTGTCGTAGGGGAGCGTGTCGCCGAACGTGGCTTCGGCGTGTTGCAGTACAGCGATCCGGCGGGCGCGGCGGCCAGGATCGTCGGTGGCGTACGGCCCGCGTGAGAGCTCGCCAAGTGTGACGGCGGTGATGGCGGACTCGACAGGAAGTTCGGCCGGATCGAACAGAGAGAAGGCCGCGACGATGCTTGTGTCGAGAACGCCCCTGGCTCGACGGGTCACAGCCCGGTTCCTTCGAGCGGGTCGCCGGAGAGTTCGCCGTCACCCCGGACGACGAACCTCGCGGATACCCTGGTCCCGGTGAACAACCGCTGGCCGTTCGCCGAAGCTTGGACGCGGCACGCTGGTCGCCGAAAGAGCTTACGGTCCAGGTGGATCCGAGGTTCGCGCCGGGACGAAGGTCTTTTGTCCCAATGCCAAGGTGTACGTGGTGAACGGCTATCCCGGCACGGGCATGGAGGTCGTCACAGTCATCGGACGTGGCCGCGGCCGGAGCCCCCGCCTGGTCCGAGCCGACATGCCGACGAAGCATCTGACGAACTGGCGAGTGCGCCTCGTGTACAGCCCGGCCGTACTACGACGGATCACCGACCCCGATATCCGCTTTCTGGGTTCCCTCGTCGCCGATGAGTCGCCAGATCCTGGATCAGCCGAGTATCGGAAGCGGCTCGAGCGCTTGGCCGCCGTGTGGCCGTCAGCGCACGGCGAAGCCGCTTCCCGTCCGGACTCCGGGAGCTGACTTCATGGCGCGGGGCGCAGCTCCTCGATCCGATCAGTCGGCGTCTGCGGTACCGTTCGATCGGTCCAATTCGTGCAGAACCTGTGCTGATAGAACGCGTCGCGAACCAGGAGCTGATATGGGCACAGCGGTTGATCGGAAGGCGTGGCGAGAGCTGGTCGACGGGCTCGTCGAGCAGAAGCGGCGACTTGTGACGTTCGGAGACCATGAGTCGGACACGATGCCGAAGCCGGGTGCGAGCGAGGAGCAGCTGCGGGCGGCGGAGTCCAGGCTGGGGCGTCGGCTCGATCCGCAGTATCGAGAACTGCTTTCGGTGGCCAATGGATGGGACCACTTCTGGATCAGCTACAGCCTGCTGGGCACCGAGGACATCGGCTCAGGTCCGCGCTGGGAATCGGGGTTGACGCAGGCTGGGATCTGGTTCGATGACAACGACTGGGGAGACGAGATCGGCGCTCCCAACGACCCGGCCAGCTTTCAACTGGTGGTCGAGAACGGCAACGGCTACAGCGGCAACGTATTCCTGTTCGTCGGCCCGGCGTCGGATCTGCCGATCGGTGCGGCGGTTCCGCTGCCACCGGAGATGACCTACCCCGATCTGTACAGCTACGTCCGCGCCCAGCTCGACAGCATGACCGCCGACGCCGATCAGGCCACGTTGGGCGAGTATTCGGAACCCTGGCAGGGCCGCAACCTCCGTGCCGCCCCGCCGACAATGGCCGAGATCGTCGCGAAGATCGGCGAGTTGATCCAGAGCAGGAATCCTGACCGCCCCGCACCGTTGCGGGCCGGTGCGACGGTAGCGGAGCTGGACGCGCTCGACCGTGAACTGGGCGGCAGGCTGCACCCCGAACATCGGGAGCTGCTGTCGGAGTCGAATGGACTTGCCACCCCGTATTGGGGCCTCGGGGACGTCCTGTCGGTACAGGACATCCGTGACGGGGTTCGGTGGCGAGAAGAGTTGGCGCGCAAGCAAAGCGACGAGGACTACCGGTATGATCCGCCCGCCTGGACCGCCGAGGCCGCCCAGATCCTGGCCTCCGGGCAACAGCGAGACAAGCCGGCCCCGCTGGTCGAACGGGTCGGATATCTCCCGACCATCCCGTTCGCGATGTCCAGCACGACGTTCTACGGCATCGACATCACCGACGGCTGTGTCCGGGATCTTCTGCAAGACGGCGAGTACTTCACCAAGTACGGCCGACGTCCGGCCATGGGGCGGACCGTCCGTGACCACCTGCTGAAGGGTTGCCGGGACCTGTGGTGGCTCTCCCGGCTGCGCGCCGCCGGTCAATAGGGCCACCCGCCACCGCATCGACACCAGCGATGGCCGGGTCCGCGATTATTCGCGGCCTCGACCAGCGGCTCGCGCTGATCGAAGGCATGGGCGTGGCCCTCCCGGACCGAGCAACCGGGTTGATCATGCCGGGGGTCTCGATGCTGGCGAAGTCTTCGCGGTTGGGGGCGTGGTGATGACGTTAGGCCGACGGCATCGGACACGCTGCTGGTCGTCGAGGTCGTATCACCGAATACGGTGACCGCGGATTTGGTGGAGAAGCGCGCGGAGTACGCGCGGCTGGGCATCCCCTACTACTGGATCGTGCGCATGGTGCAAGACGACAGTCCCGCGGCGTCGATCGAAACGTTGCGGCTCACCGCCGAAGGGATCTACGTCCTGGAGAGGATGTCGTTGCGGGCGCGTGGAGATGCGACGGCGATCGATGCTGTGGATCCACTCACCGTGACCATCAGCTGGAATCAACTCGATCTCGGCTTGGACTGACCCCGACGGTGGTGGGCTGAGCGGCTGCTGGGTACGGACCGCGGCCGCCATGCCGCGTGAGGTGCCGCGCGAATACCTCGACAGGCATATGCTCGTGGTAACTGGCACGTTTCGTATCGAGGTCGTCGTGGCGCATATCGATCCGCACACCACGCAACGCGACCTGAGCGCAGGGTTCGCGGCGGAGCTCGAGGCGGGCGGGTTCAGTGCGGCTCGGGAGATCGGGCGGGGCGGGTTCGGGGTGGTGTATCGGTGTTTTCAGGCGGCCCTGGACCGGACCGTCGCGATCAAGGTGTTGACGGCGGATCTGGATTCCGAGGCGCTCGAACGGTTCGTGCGGGAACAGCTCGCCATGGGGAAGCTGTCGGGGCATCCGAACATCGTCACCGTATTCGAGGTGGGGTCCACCGCGACGGGGCGGCCCTACATCGTGATGCCGTACCACGGGCACGGGTCGCTGGATGCGCGGATTCACCAGCACGGCCCGCTCGAATGGCCGGATGTGCTGCGTATCGGGGTGAAGATCGCGGGTGCGCTGGAGACCGCGCACCGGCGCGGACTGCTGCACCGGGATGTGAAGCCCGGCAATATCCTGCTCACCGAGTACGGCGAGCCGCAACTGGCCGACTTCGGAATCGCCCGGCTGGCAGGCGGTTTCGAGACGACGGCGGGCACCATCACGGGATCGCCCGCCTACACCGCGCCCGAGGTGTTACAGGGGCAGGTGCCGGATGCCACGGCCGACGTGTACAGCCTGGCCTCGACCCTGTTCTGCGCGGGGACCGGGCACGCGGTGTTCGAACGCCGCAACGGTGAACAGTTGGTCGCGCAGTTCGTGCGGATCACCCGGCAGCCGCTGCCGGACCTCGGTGACGCCGGCCTACCGCCCGACCTGATCGGCGTGATCGAAACCGCCATGGCCCGGGATCGCGGTGAACGCTACCCCAGCGCAGCGGATTTCGGGACTGCGCTGCGCGAGGTTCAGCTCCGGCTCGGGCTCGCACCCGACGAGATGCCGCTGCCCGTCCCCGCCGCGGACTCGCTCGCTCCGCGCCCGGCCACCACCCCGACCGGACGGCGCCGCACCACCACCCGCACCACCCCGCCGGTACCCGCCACCCGGCTGCGTCCACCGGAACGCACCCGGCCGCTGGTCGAACGCCCCCGTCTGCTCGCACCGCTCCGGCACGGATGCGACCGCAGGCTCGCGGTCATCCACGGCCCCACCGGCTTCGGCAAGACCACGGTGGCCGCGCAGTGGTGCGCGGCCGTGCGTGCCGAGGGCGGGTCGGTGGCGTGGCTGACCGTCGACAGTGACGACGACAATGTGGTGTGGTTCCTCTCGCACCTCATCGAGGCCGTGCGCGCGGTCCGGCCCGCGCTGGCGCGGGAACTCGGCGAACTGCTCGAGGAACACGGCGACGAGGCCGGACGTTTCGTGCTGACCGAGCTCATCAACGATATCGACCGGCGCGGTGAGCAGCTGACCGTGGTGATCGACGACTGGCACCGCGTCGCCGACCCCGGCACCGTTGCCGCACTGCGCTTCCTGATCGAAGGCTCCAGCCCCGTCCTGCACCTCGTGGTGACCAGCCGCAACCAGACCGGGCTGCCCATGAGCACCATGCGGGCCCGCCACGAGCTGGTCGAAATCGGCCCCGCCGCACTGCGTTTCGACTCCGATGAAGCCTACGACCTGCTGGTGCGGCTGGGTGGGCTGGACCTGGATCGCGGCGATGTGGAGGACCTCACCGAGTCCACCGGCGGCTGGGTCGCTGCCCTGCAACTGGCGGCACTGTCGCTGCGCGGCAGCGACGAACCGGGACGCCTCATCGCCCAGCTGACCGGCCGCCACCACGCCATCGGCGCGTTCCTGGCCGAGAACGTGCTCGACACCCTGGAACCCGAGACGCTGGACTTCATGGTGGCGACCTCGATCACCGAACGCGTCTGTGGCGATCTGGCTTCCGCGCTCACCGGAGTTACCGACGGGCACGTGCTGCTGGAGCGGATCGAACAGCAGGACCTGTTCCTGCGCCGTCTCGACGGTGGTCGCTGGTTCCAATACCACCATCTGTTCCGGGATTTCCTGCGGCAGCGGCTCGAACATGATCTGCCCGAACGTATCGACCTGCTGCATCGGACGGCCTCGCGCTGGTTCGCCGAGCATCGGCACGTCAGCGAGGCGGTGGATCACGCGCTGCTGGCCGGGGACGAGACCGGCGCCGTCGACATCGTGGAACGCGACGGCATGTCACTGCTCGAGTACGGGCAGATGGCCAGCCTCATCGGGCTGGTGAACAAATTGCGCCCGGCGGTCATAGAATCGCATCCCCGGCTGCAACTGGATCTGGCGTGGGCGAATATCCTGCTGCACCGCGCCGACGCGGCGGAACGCGCACTGCGCCTTGCGGAATCGACCTTCGACCACGACGGCCTCGACGCCGACGCCACCGCCCTGCTGCGCGCCGAGGCGGGCGTGGTGCACGCGGTGGTGAGCGTGCGCCGGGATGTGCTGATCGGAGTGGAGGAGATGCTGGCGCCATGCTTCGCGCGCGCCGACGAACTCTCGCCCTATGTGGTGGCGATCGGGGCCAATGTGGCCTGTTTCGCGGCGGCCTACCGCTACGACTTCGACGAGGCGGTGCGCATCCAGGACTGGGCGGCACCGTATATGCGCCGGAACAAGGGGTTCTACAACAAGGTGCACGGCCTGTGCTTCCTCGGTCTGGCGGCGAGTCTGCAACTCGAGATCGAACGGGCCGAACACTACTTCCGGGCCGCGCTGAAGGTGGCGAAGCAGTCCGGCGGGAGCCACTCCTACGGTGCTCGGCTCGCCGGATCGCTGCTCGGTGAACTGCTGTACGAGCGAGGCGAGATCGGTGTGGCGGAACGGCTGCTGGACGAGGGCTACAAACTGGGGCCGGACGCCGGGGTGGTCGACTTCAAGCTGGCCCGCTACGTGGTCGGGGCGCGGATCAAGGCCCTGCGCGGGGACCGTGCCGCCGCCATTCGCCGACTGAACGAGGGCGCGCGCGTGGCGCATTCGATGTCGCTGCCCCGACTGCGGGCCGAAGTGGAGAACGAGCGGCTGCGGCTCGGCCTGCCCGCGCATCCCGACTTCGGTCCGCTGCCGGTGGTCGATTACGAGCGGCGTCGCGAGCCGATGGACGAGATCGACGAATTCACGGTGCTCTACGAGGAGTTCACCGCCATCCGGCTGCTGCTGGCCGAATCCTCGCCCGCCCGTACCGAACTCGCGTACCGCTGGGCGCGGGAGTGGGTGGATCGGCTCGAATCCGTGCACCGGCCGAGGGAACTGCTCAAGGCCCGGCGCATGCTCGTCGCCTGCCTCGCCGCCACCGGACGCACCGAGGCCGCGAAGGTACTGCTGGCCACCGTGTGCGCGCAGTGCGCGGAGCACGGGTCGGTGCGCTACATCCTCGACGGCGGGCCGCATGTGGTGTCGACGCTGGCCGCCCTGCACGAGGATCGGGTCGCCGGTCGATGGCGGCCGGAATGGCCCGAGGTGCCGGACGGATTCCTGCGGTCGCTGGTGGAAGCCGAAGCCGCACAGACGATCTAGCCCGAGCGTTCGAGTCTCAGGGTGGCGCGGCGGGACGCGCGGCACCCGGTGACGGCCGGGACCCGTGGCCCCGTCCACCGATGAGCGCGTTCAGGCGTCGGCGATGCGCACACCGGGATGATTGGCGCGTTGGTTGCGGGCGGCGAGTTCCACCGTGCGCGCGATGCGCCGAGCGCGGGTCTCGGGGCGTTTCGCGCTGGCGATCCATTCCAGGATCAGCCGTTTCGAGGACGGCGGAAAGCGGCGGAAGTTCGCGTCGGCCACGGTGTTCCGCTCCAGCGGGCGTCGCAGGTCGGTGGGGATGGCGGTGGCGGCCGCATCCGGCAGCGGCTGCCAGGTTCCGTCGGTGCGCGCACGCTCGATCACCGCTCGACCTCGCTCGGTCATCAGTCCCTGCTCGATCAGGCGCGCGGCTCGGTCCCGGTTGACCTTGCTCCAGGTGCTGCGCGGGCCCCTCGGTGTGAATCGCAGTATCGAACTGTCCGCGTCGTAGGTGCGGTGCACGCTGTCGATCCAGCCGAAACACAGTGCCTGCTCCATGGCCTCGTGCATGCGCACACTGGGGATGCCACAACCGACATGCCGGATCACCAGCCACGCCTCGGTGGTCGTGTGGCTGTGTTCGGCCAGCCAGACGCGCCATTCGGCCGCATCGCGTGCGACGACGGTGGTCATCTTCTCGTCTCCTTCTCGATGGATGTCGAGAACTATCCTCCGCACATAAGTGCTCATCGAGTGAGCGCTTATGTGCGTGGATGACCTGGCCAGGGGCGCGCGCCGCGCGGTAACGTCGAGAGCGTAGGCGCCAGGCTCGTCGAGGAGGCCGCCGTGTTCGTGGCTACCGTGATCGTTTCCATTCTGCTGGCCGTGCTGCTGTCCGGTTCGGCGTTCGTCAAGCTCACCCGGCGGGAGCCCTTCGTCCAGGGCTACACGGCCATCGGGGTACCGGATACCTGGCTGCCGTGGCTGGCCGGGGCGCTGCTGGCCGGGGCCGCCGGGTTGATCGTCGGGCTCTGGTGGGTGCCCATCGGTATCGCCGCCGCCATCGGGCTCATCGCCTACTTCCTCGGCGCGATCGGATTCCATGTTCGCGCCACGGATTGGAAGAACCTGGTGGCCCCGCTGGCGATGACGGCGTTGTCGGTGGCCGTGCTGGTGCTGAGAGTGCTCAGCATGTGAAGTCCGCACTGCGCCAGATCATCCCGGCACGCGACGGGCCCGCGAGAACTTCAGCTTCGGTGCGGGCGCCGGCCGGGCACACGCTCGTGCCCGAGTGGGTCGGCCGCTGGCCCGCACGGGTCCGGTAGCGGCTCGGCGTGCGTAGCGGTGGTCCGCAGCGCCGCGAGCAGCCTGCCCGCCTCGGCGACGACGAGAGGTAGGGCAGTGGTGGGATCCTCGGTGCGCGCCAGCATCATTCCGCCCTCGCAGAGCGCGCCGAAGACGAGATGGCGGCGGATCTGGAGGTCGCCGGGGGATAGCTCGCCCTCGGCGGTCGCCAGGGCCAGTCCGCTGGTGAGTACGCGCAGGGTGTGGTCGGATTCGATCTCGCGCACGGTGTCCCAGCCGAGTACGGCGGGGGCGTCGAGGACGACGATGCGGCGGAAGCGCGGCTCCAGGCTGCGTTCGAGGAAGGTGCGGCAGCCGGTCAGCAGGGCGGTCCAGGAGTCGGGAGCGGCGGCGGCGACCTGCTCCAGTTCGGCTGCCATCCATTCCTGTTCGGCGATGAACGCGGCGCGGAAGAGGGCTCGCTTATCGGTGAAGTGGTGATAGGCCGCGCCCTTGGTGACACCGGCCGCGGTAGCGATGGCGGCAATGGAGGTGGCGGCGTAGCCATTGTGCCCGAACAGGTTTCGGGCGGCTGCGACGAGTTTGCCGGTGGTGGTGTCCGACCGTTCGGCTTGGGTGCGGCGCGTGCTCACGCACTCAATGTATCCGCCGACGGATCATTGACTTGCGTACTCGGGGTATGCAAGTCTCGAAATGCGTACCCAGAGTATGGAAGTTGATCACCATGACGAGCTACGCCATTTACGGGGCCACCGGCCACACCGGCCGACTGGTCATCGCCGAACTCCTCTCCCGCGGCAAGGACGTCATCGCGTCCGGCCGCGGTCCCGACAAACTGGCCGCCCTGGATTCGATCGGCACGGCGGGCTCGATCGCAACGCACACCGCCGCCGTGGACGACGCCGAATCGCTACGCGCACTTGCCGATACCGCCGATGTGATCGTCAACTGCGCGGGCCCGTTCGCCGTCACCGGTATGCCGGTCGCGCGGGCCGCGGCCGAGGCGGGCTGCCACTACATCGACCATTCCGTCGAGGTGCACCCGGTGCGGCAGCTGTACGACACCCTCGCCGAGACCGCGCAGCGCGCCGGGATCACCATGATCCCGAGTCTCAGCTTCTACGGCGGCCTCGGCGACCTGCTCGCCGGTGCGGTGGCGCGCGGGGTCGCCGACATCGACCGCATCACCGTGGCGTACGCGGTGACCAACTGGAGGATGACCACGGGAGCGGTGAATACGGCCCGGCTGCTGTTCGCCGACACCGAGCGCGTCGGCTTCGAGAACGGGGAACTGCGCATCGGATTCGTGGAACCGCGCAATGCGGTCTTCGCCTTCCCGCCACCCGTCGGACCGCGTACCGTCATCGCGCCCGTCCCGTTCCCGGAGGCGTTCACCGTGCCCCGGCACACCACCGTGCGTTCGGTGGAAGCGCAGCTCACCGCCCGCACCTTCGAGGAGGAACAGGCGTTCGCCAGTGAACACCTCGACGCCGCCGACCGCGCCGACAGCGAATTCACCATTGCCGCACAGGTTCTCGGCGCATCGGGATCGGCATCCGGCACGCTGCGCGGACGTGATCTCTGGCGGGCGGGTGCGCTCGCCTCCGTGGAGGCCGCTGTCCGCGTCACCGGGGGCGCGGTGAAGAGCGGCGTCGTCAGCCCGGGCGAAGCCTTCGACGCGCCGGAATTCCTCGGCGCACTGGCCGATCGGGGCGCGTTCACGGTCGACCTGCCGACCGGATCCTGAGGAGGGCGGCATGGAACCGATACTCGTCACCGGCGCGGCCGGCGGCACCCAGGGCTCCACCGGTCGCCGGGTCGTCGAGGCACTGCGTCGTGCCGATCGGCCGGTCCGCGCCCTCGTGCGCGCCGACGACGCCCGCGCCGCCGAACTCCGGGAGCTGGGCGCGGAGGTCGCCGTGGGCGATCTCCGCGAGATCACCACCGTGCTGCCCGCCGTGCACGGGGTGCGCCGCGCGTACTTCACCTATCCGGTCACCGCCGGAATGCTCGACGCCACGGCAGCTTTCGCCGCGGCCGCGCATCGCGAACAGCTCGAACGCGTGGTCGCGGTATCGCAGCTCGGTTCGGATCCGCAGGCGGGCACCCCGCACATGCGCAGGCACTGGGTCGCCGAACAGGTCCTCGACCGCGCCGAGATCGGGGCCGTGCACCTGCGGGCGGCGGTGTTCTTCGAGAATCTGCGGGTGGTGGTCGAGCACAGCGGCGCTCTGGCGCTGCCGCTCGGCTCACCCGATACCGTGCTGCCCCTGATCGCGGCCGAGGACGTCGCGCGGGTGGGCGCCGGCCTGCTGCTGCGCGCCGACAAGGCGGACCCGGTGTACTGGCTCACCGGAGAGGTGCTGACCGCGGGCGAGGCGGCAGCGGCCTTCGGCGTGCGCTACGTCGACGTCGACCCGCGGGAGTGGGAGCGCACCGCCGCCGCGCGGTACCGGGACGAGGTCGTCGTCGAACACCTCTCCCACCTCTGGCGCATGTTCGCCGCCATCGGATCCGGCCACCAGCTCTACCGCGTCACCGAGGCCATCGCGGATATCGGCGGCCGACCACCGCTCACACTGCGCGAATACGTGGCCCGCCACCGCCCCGACGCCTGACCGCGACGCCACCCGGCCCGGGATATGCTGCGGCGGACACCGACCGCAGGGGGAGAGCCCGTGACCAGCGAACAATCGCAGCCGAACCAGCACCCGGACCTACGCCCGCCGTATCCGGAGCAGCCGTGGCACTCGGCGGCGGCTCCGGACGATCGGACCGCGCGGCCACACGCTACCGAGCGACCGCAGGCAGCCGCCGCACCGGACGACCGCCGGTCCGCGGCCGCACAGCCGCCTGCCGGTTCTCCGCCGCCTGCCGATACTCCACCGCCTGCCGATACTCCACCGCGCGCCGAAGCGAACCCACCGGCCGAGACGAAGCCGTACCCTTCCGAGGCGTCGACCCGACCCGGCACCGCGTCGCCGCGGACCGCGGCGAATCCGCAGGCTGTCGATGCGTCGACGGGGCAGGTGTCCACGTCACCACCGCGGACCGAGGCGAACATGCATGCCGACGCGAACCCGTGGGCGAACCCGAGCCCGCGGGCTGATGGGAACCCACCGCCCGTCGACCCGCCCACGCAGTACATGTCCACGCCCCCGCCGCACCTGCCCCCGCCCGGCGGCGCGCACCCCCCGCGACCTGCCGACGCACCCACACAGCAGGTGGCGACGCCGCCCTCCTACCCCGCCGCACCGACGTCCTATTCCGCCGGATACCCGGAATTCCCCGGCGCGCCGTCGTCGTACGCGGCCGCACCCGGGCATGATCCCGCCGCGCCGCCACCGTATCCGGCCGCGTACCAGCCGTATCCGGACGCCGCGGTCACGCCGCCGGGGCCGCCGCGTCCGGTCCGGAACGCCTACTACCTCATGCTGGCCGGGGCGGTGCTGACCGTCCTCAGTACGCTGATCGGCTTTCTGCAACTGCCGTCGCTGCGCGAGGAGATGGCCGAGACCACGGAGGGCGTGTTCACCCAGAGTGAGCTGGACACGCTGGTGGCGGTCTCGTTCGGGGTCGGCGTGGTGTTCTCGCTGATCTCGGTGGGGCTGTGGGTGTGGATGGCCTTCGCCAACCGGGCCGGGAAGAACTGGGCCCGCGTCACGGCCACGGTCCTCTTCGGCCTCTACACGGCGTCCATGCTGTTCGCCGTGATCGGCATCTTCATGCCGGAGGCGCGCACCACGGTGGTGTCCACGGTGTTCAGCGTGGTGCTGTGGTGCGTCGGCCTCGCCGCGGTGATCCTGCTGTGGAACAAGCAGTCCACGGCGTACTTCCGCCCGGCCCCCGCCGGGTACGCGCCCTACGCCGGACCGGCGGGAATGCCGTATCCCGAACAGCCGGGAGGGCCGTACCCCGGGCAACCTGCGAATCCGTATCCCGGCCAATCGGGAGCGCCGTACCCGGGGCAGCCGGGAGCGCCTTATCCCGGGCAACCGGGGGCTCCGTACGTCGGATCCGGTACCCCGCCCACGGCGGGTGGCCCGTACTCCGGTCCGCCGGGAGCCTGATCGGCCGCATCGGGAACGGGCGTTCTACCATCCTGTTCCGCGGTCGCGCCGGGGCCGGTTGCCGGTGGCCCGGCGCTCCTCGCGCTGGGCCTGCACCCGCTGCGCCTCGGCGCGCACCTGCTCGGCGTTCGCGCGTTCGCGCACCAGCCAGTCCGGCGGATCCGCCAGCAGCTCCGCGATCTCGGCGGCGGTCAGCGCGTCGGCGACCTCGGCGCGGCTCAGGCCGCTGTTGGTGATGCCGAGTTTGCGGGCGGTGATGTCGCGGGGGAACGGGCCGTTGGCGCGCAGGTCGGTCAGCCACTGCGGCGGGTTCTCGCGCAGTTCGTCGAGTTGGGCGCGGGAGATCGGAGTGCCGCGGAACTCCTCCGGCGTGGCGGGGAGGTAGACGCCGAGTTTGTCGGCCGCCGTCAGCGGCTTCATCAGTTGGGAATTCTGGTCCGGGCTCACCGACCAAGCCTATCGGGCGGGTCGGCGGGGCCGATCCGGCGGTTCAGTACGCTGTCGGGAATGACCAACGACGACGCGTCCGCCGACGCTCCTGCGCTGCGGGTCGGGTTCGTTCCCGGTGTCACGCCCACCAAATGGGAGCGCAAGTGGGGCGAGCGGTTTCCCGGACAGCGCCTGGAACTGGTCGTCGTCGCCCAGGGGGAACAGGACGAGGCGCTGCGGTCCGGACGCGTCGACATGTGCTTCGTGCGGCTGCCCATCGACCGGGAGGGTATGCACGCCATCCCGCTCTACCGTGAGGTGCCGGTCGTGGTGGTGCCCAAGGACCACCCCATCTCGGTCTACGACGAGGTGAGCACCGCCGACCTGGCCGACGAGCGCGTGCAGGACACCGCCGATCTGGATGCCGCCGCCGGTGCCATCGAACTGGTGGCCGCCAATGTCGGGGTCGCCATCGTGCCGCATTCCATCGCCCGTCTGCATCACCGCCGGGATGTGGTGTTCCGGACGGTCACCGACGCACCCGACACCCAGATCGCGCTGGCCTGGCCGGTCGAGGCGACCTCGGATACCACCGAGGAATTCGTCGGCATCGTGCGCGGCCGGACCGAGCGCAGCTCCCGATCGCCGTCCGGACGTGAGGCAACCGGGGAGCAGCCGAAGCGGTCGGTGCAGAAGCGGCAGAAGACGGGGAGTGGCCGACCGGCTGCCGGGCAGCGTGCGGGAGCCGGCCGGGGGCGTGCCGCGGGTGGGCGTAACGGTCGGCGCAGAGGTCGCTAGCTGCGCTTATAGCCTGTGAGCTATACCGCTTCGGTCCGTTTTCGATGGCTTTGTGACGTAGATCATGCACACTTCCTCGAATGCCGAAAGTTGGCCCACTACGGGACTTTTCAGACCTGCGGTCTGGTTCTATTGACGCTTTCCTAACATTCAGCACTTTCTAAGTTACTTTTCAGCAACAATCTGCTGGACACTTGACCACGGGTGCTCACCGAGGACCCGCGCTCCAGAAGTTGGATGCGCGAAACGCTGTTTCGAAAGCGACGCACACATATGAAGTTCACGAAGGTCGCCGCAACCTCGGCCCTGGTCATCGCGGCACTCGGCATTGCCACCGGCACCTCCTACGCGGAGCCAGCCCCGGCTCCGGCCCCCGCGCCGGGCGTCATCCCCTCGCTGATCGACGGTGTCAACCAGGGTGTGAACCAGGTGCTGCCGGGAATTCACTGGCAGACTCGCATCGAGGGCGACGCCGTCGTCGTCGAGACCGACCATGGCTCCCTCGCCAATGACAACGGCCAGTTCCAGGTGCGCGACGACGCCGGAAACGTCGTCGTCGGACTCCCGCTCGCCTTCACGATCGGTGATCTCGAGTACCCGATCGACGCTGCCATCGACGGTCTGCGTGCCACTCTGACCCCGCGCACCGATGCCGCGCACCCGGTCGCGGCGGACAGCAACCCGCTGCGCCACGATGTGGTCCGCCAGGACGCGTTCGATGACGCGGTGTCCGCGGCCGCGACCCAGTTCGGCATCATCACTTCGATCGGCACCCTCATCGGCACCATTGTCGGCGGTGGCGCGGGATGCCTGCTCGGTGCGCTGGCAGGTGGTGCCGCATTGGCGATCGGTGGCGTCACGATCATTCCGGGTGCCCTCATGGGCTGCATCACCGGTGCGGGCATCGGCATTCCGCTGGGTGCCGCCGCGGGTCTGGTGCTGACCGGCGTGCCC
>NZ_JASCXP010000087.1:0-20925 GCF_030010695.1 Nocardia sp. CC201C | reverse complement strand
ATAGGTGTCGTGCAGGGTGAACGCGTCGCGGCCCGCGATGACGGTGGAGCCGGTCGCACGCAGCTTCGCCGCGGTCGCGTCGAAGATCGTCGTTCCGGACTTCAGGGTCTGGGAGAAGGACGTCTCCTCGGCCACGGCGACCCGTTGGATACGGTCACGTTCTTTCAGCACGTCAGGATAGACAGGGCTCATCACCTCGATCGTGCGGTCCACGAGATCGTGCACGACGGGGTCGTTGGCACCGAGCAGGCGCATCGAGCGCACCGCACGCCGCAGGATCCGCCGCAGGACATAGCCGCGCCCGTCGTTGGACGGCGCGACGCCGTCGCTGATAAGCATCGTGCTGGTCAGAAGGTGATCGGCCACCACACGCAGCGCGATGTCGGTCTTCCGGTCGGCACCGTATCGCGCGCTAGTCACGCTCGCCGCGAGATCCACGATGCGGCGCGTGGTGTCGATGTCGAAGATCGTGTCCACGCCTTGGAGCAGCATGGCGATTCGCTCGAGCCCTAGCCCTGTATCGATGTTGCGCTGCGGCAGGTCGCCGATGATCGGGTAGCCGTCCTTCGCCGGGCCTTCTCCTCGAATGTTCTGCATGAACACGAGGTTCCAGATCTCCAGGTACCGTTCGTCGTTGGCCGCTGGGCCGCCGTCGCGCCCGAACTCGGGGCCACGGTCGTAGCAGATTTCCGAGGCCGGTCCGCACGGTCCGGGTACGCCCATGGACCAGAAGTTTTCCGACATCCCCAGCCGCTGGATCCGCTCGGCGGGTACGCCGATGCGGTGCCGCCAGATGTCTTCGGCTTCGTCGTCATCGAGGTAGACCGTCACCCAGAGCTTGTCCTCGGGGAGTCCCAGACCGCCGTCACCGACGGGGCGGGTGAGGAATTCCCATGCGAACTCGATCGCTTCGGCCTTGAAGTAGTCGCCGAAGGAGAAGTTGCCGAACATCTGGAAGAATGATCCGTGTCGACTCGTCTTGCCGACTTCCTCGATATCGACTGTGCGGACGCACTTCTGCAGGCTGGTCGCTCTGCGGAACGGAGTCGGCGCCTCGCCTAGGAAGTACGGTTTGAACGGTGCCATGCCCGCGTTGATCAGCAGCAGCGTCGGATCGGCTGCGATCAGCGATGCGGAGGGGACCACGGTGTGGCCTCGCTGCTCGAAGAATCGAAGCGCACGATCACTGATCTCGGCGGATTTCATCGCTGCCTTTCCCATGCGTCGGGGTGTTCGCCGCTGATCGGCCTGGCGGCGGAACTGATGGTGTTCAGGTGCAATTCACCACCGACGACCGGTTATGTCCAGCCATTATCCGGCTGGGTGATGGGCCGCAGCGCGTACAGACTCCCTCCGGTGCTGCAGCGACAGCCCAAACTGTGTGTACGCGAATCCTGCAGCAGGTGGGCGAGTTCGGGCAGCAGGTCCTCACCGGTTACGCGCGGTGCTCGGATGGCTACCACTGGTGCTCGCAGCTCCCGCTCCGTTATGACAGGTGGAGCCGGAACAACAGCTGGCACAGCGGATTTTCGCACCATCGCGCGGCGCCGACGTGATGATCGTCGTGGTGCCTGAGCAGCGCGTCGATGATAGTCGCCAGGTTGCTCCGCAGCATGTTCCGCTCCGACAGCAGATGATGCCACTGCTGCTGATCGATGTCCCAACTCATCGTCTACCTCCCGCGAGCCCGTCCCACAATATGAGATACAGGCAGCTCTCCCGATCGCTCCCTATTGACGGAGCGAGTGAGCGCCTTCTGGCGCCACGTACCTATTCTGACCTGCTGTTTTGAGTGCTATTCAAAGAAAGTCGATCGGCTGAGAGTGCGAGTCACCGGTAGTTAACGAGTAGTCAACCGATAGTCAAAGACAGATATTGAATGGTGGATGGCAGAGAAAGAGAGTCATAGATAGTCTTAGGTTGTCCGACGAAGAGGAGACCGCTATGCCGGCGCGTCTGGCCAAGCCGACCGACGTACCCGAGAAGCACGCCCCGTTGATCGAGATGCTGTGGCGGTTCTACATCGCCGCGGGCGAACCCTCGATGAGGAAGATCGCCGACGCAGTTCAGGAGCTCGACGAGGATCAGCGGAAGAGCACCGCTAACCATGAGACCGTCCGCAAGACACTGAGGGCCATAAATCTGCCGCAACAGGAGACCGTGGAGCTGATCTTCCTGGCGCTGTGCCACCTCGCCGACGTGGACCCGGACGACATCGAGCCCAGCGAAGACGACAACTCCGGCTACAACGGCTGGGACCAGGAGCCGTCCAGGTCCCACCGTGAAGAACTCGTGCGTAACTACCTCCTGGCCAGACACGGTTCGGTGCCCACGCTGCCTCGGACGCGCGAGGTGAAGGCCCGGCAGGAAGCCGAGTGGGGAGCCCGTCAGAGCAGCCGTGGGTCATTTGGGTCGCTGAGGTCCGAGGCCGACCCCTGGGGCAGCGTGGCGAAGTCGAGCCCTGATGACGAACCACCGTTCTAAAGACCCGGATGCCCAGGTATCGCCAAGGATCGAATCTGCGATCTCAGCGTTCGTGGAAGTCTTCTCGCCAGTCCCAGTCGATTTCAGTGGGCTGTGAAGATCCTCGGTGAGTGAGGTCGGGGGTCTCGTACACCGACGCGTGGGGGCTCAGGATGGTCGGATGCCGTTGATCCTCGATCGCCTTACCCAGCAAGGAGTTCGCCTCGTTGCTGAGCCGGTCCAGCTGCTCGCGCTGTCCGGGGTCGGTGACCGCGGCACGCTGGGCGTCGAGATATTCGAGGTTCTCATGCAGTTGTTGCAGGGCTTTTGCCTCGGCCCCACCGCGCTGGCGGTTCAGCTCGGTGATGATCTGCTGGTCCCGGCGTCGAACTCGTCGAGCTTGGCCTGCCGTACCGTGGTCGCCCAGCCCACTTGGCCCGGACTTCCGGTCAGCTCGGGCCAGCCTGCCGCCCGAGCCTTGGCCGCGTTGTGAGCGTTGATGGCGTCGTAGTCACCCATCGAACGATGGTGCGCCGGGCCCTAATCACGAAATCCGGCGGAGCTTCCGAACGGATTCCAGAGGACCGGTAGCGGGTTTCGGCTAGAAAACCGGATGGATTCTGCTGGGCTGTCGGATGCCGGACGGCCCGCCACCACCCGCCAGCCGGGAACGGACCGGGCGTTCTGACGTAAACCCAAGGCTGGTCGCGTGTCCATGAGTTATCGGCTCCGCCGAGGAGAACGAGCTGAAGCGGAGACACGCCGTCGTTCCGCTCCCAGGAAGATCGCCGCAACGGCGGGGTGACCCGAGCACCTCACCGGCCAGCAGGCCGACCCGCGCGCCCGGCCCGCCGAACCATGACCGACGGTGACAGTGATACGCCCGCAAGCACGCAGCTGCGGGCGATTCGTGATCTCGTCGGGCAGCAGAAGCGCTAACGTGAAATCCCACGCGGTACAGCTCGGTGAAGGGAAGACAGCGTGGTCGTCGAGTGGGATCGATGGGTGCGGTTGTTGTCCGGACAGCCCGACTGTGACCGAGCCTTCGTGCTCGATTCCAACGGGTTTCTGAATCTGGAGCAATCATGCGCAGTCGCGCAGTTGCTCACGCCTGCCGAAGCGGCGCAACGTGGACCGTTCGTGCTTCTCGGTGGCCCGGGAATCGGGAAGACGACCACACTGGAGCGTCTGGTACGAGACCGTGGCGTCGGCCCCCATGGTCCGGGCTTCCCCGGAACGGTGTGGACGTCCGGGCCCGATCTGGACGGTGCGGGAGCATTCACAACCGTCATTGGACAGCACTTTTCAGCGCTACCTGAGCTATCTGCTGCCGCAGCAACCGACGGACCGACAATGGCTCCTCTTACTGTTGTTATCGATCAGCTCGACGAGCATCCCAACTTGGAGGGATTCGTACGCCAGCTGCGAGCGGCGCTGAACGGCAAAGACACCCGTAGCCTCCACCTACTGATCGCGTGCCGTGCCGCAGAATATCCGGAGTCGCTTACAGCCCTCCTCAAGCAGTCCTTCGGCTCCTGCACTGTCGCGGAGCTTGCACCTTTGACCTGGGATCAAGCTGCCGACATTGTCGCTGAACACGTTCCAGATCCCGACGAGTTCCTCGAAGCGATCATCCGCAGCGGCAGCGGCTCGCTGGCTTCCTCGCCGTTGACCCTCGGGATGCTCACCGGCAGCGGCGTGCTGAGCGACGGTGGCGGGTGGCCTGCGCTACGCATCTTTCGCCACAAGGTCCGCGTACTGCTCGACAGCAGCCGCGAGCCCGCCCATCAGTTGCGCGAGTCGAGTCTTGAGGAACGGTTTGCCATTGCTTCGCGGATAGCTGCTTACCTTCTGTTGTCAGGACGACGCACCCTGTGGATCCGCCGTGGCGCGTGGAGTCACGGTGAAGTAATCACTCCTGGCCTGCTTGCCTCTGGCCGTGAAGCGGCGGGCCTCGGCGACTTCGAAGTGACGCCAATCAAGATCGACGACACCCTTGCCACACAGATGTTCGCCGCCGGCGCGGAAAGCACCGAGTTCATCCATTCGTCGGTGGCGGCATTCCTCGCCGCGAAATATCTCGTCGATCGATTTCGGTCATCCCCATCCGATCTCGCCGAACGACAGCTGTCAGGGGTGTTCCTGGTTAGTGCGCCTGACGAGCCGACGGCGCGGATACCTGAGCACCTTCGCGAGACCGCAGCGTGGATGCTCGGGCTGGCCCCGCATCGGTCGAAGTGGCTCGCCACCGCGGATCCGCACTCTCTCGCGGCGTATTGGCCGTGGATCCCTGATCATGAGGTCCGGTCGATTCTGGTGGAGGGCCTGCTGGACCGCGCTGAGCGGATCGAACTCAGTGGTGGCGCGGAGTGGCCGCCCGTGCGATGGGATCTGACCAATCCTGGTCTAGCGCAACGCTTATCGCAGATCATCGGACATGCGGCGGCTGCCACCGAGTACACGTGGAACGACCTGGCGCGTATTCGTCTGGCCATACGGCTAGCACATGATGCGCGAGTCCCAGGTGCGGTCGATGCGCTACTGGAGTTGGCTCAGGCGCAGGTATGGCCGGTAGCGGTACGTCAGCGCGCAGCAAAGGGCGCAATGAACTGTTCGCCAAGCGCGGCAATACCTCGTCTTCAGGAGCTCTTGCGGCGGCTTGTTGTCACAGACGAGCCAGTCGAGGTTGCAGAAGGCACCCCGGACTTCGACGACCTATCTGGCGATAGTGAACTGGTCGGGACGCTGCTGTCGCTTCTGTGGCCGGAGCATCTGGACTTCGAGGACGCAGTCGTCCACATCCGGCCTAGGCGTCATCGCTTAGGCGTTGGTGTCTATCTTCTCGAAGCTCCCCGGTTCGCGAGCAATGTCCGTGACGACGACCTCGATCGACTTATCGCGTATGCCACCAGTGCAATTCGTGGTTTTCTCCCAGACTCCGATGCATCGCATCAGGCTGCCACCACCGATACAGCACCTGTCGCCACGGCCGAGTTCCTCGACATTAGCGACGAGTACGAGCGGGGTTTGCAAGGCTTCCTCGCTCCGATCTGCGAGCGAGTCATGAGCTCGCGCAGAGCATACGAATTGCTTCCAGCCACTGCACGATTGATCGCGCCTCTACTGCGGGCATCCATCGCAATCCCACTGCCTATCCAACTCGAACTTGCCGACCCCGCTGGGAACGAGCTGACGGACACCAAGAAGTTGCGTCGAATGCTTGCACACGAGCTGCTGGTCAATCTGACCGCAGCCGACAAGCCATTGGACCGCTACACCGTGTACCTGGTTGTGTCGCAATGGCGGCACCAGAGCCGGTTCGGTCTGAATGCGGTCCCGCTGCCCCCTGATACACAACAGAACGACCGTCAGCGGCTGCTCGACGACGGCGACACCGCATGGTGCCTGAGTCAGATCGACATGGCCCAAACCGAGGGCAATGTCCTTCTGACG
The DNA here is from genome assembly GCF_030010695.1 of Nocardia sp. CC201C. NCBI lineage: Bacteria > Bacillati > Actinomycetota > Actinomycetes > Mycobacteriales > Nocardiaceae > Nocardia > Nocardia sp. CC201C. The sequence goes on along the minus strand of NZ_JASCXP010000087.1, from coordinate 15,009 downwards.
CAAGCCTATTCGCTCATGGCATCGATCATCGCCGACCCGCTCAATCCCCACACGTTCGATCTACTGGAACACCGCCCGAACTCACCCGAGCGGGAACACTTCCGCTGGGTGTTCGACGGCATGCCGATCAACGACCCTCTCGCCCAGGCGATGCGACGCAACGCCGGCAGACGGGCCTCTTCATTCGGCAGTGACGGCTTCGCGGCTACCCAACAGAAGCGTCTCGAGGACGCGATGAACGGTGCCAGTGAAGCGTTCTGGGTCCTGGTGCACGATCTGTGGGCAAATCCGGTCAACGGCCGATTTGAGAACGCGAGATCCACCGATATTCTCGCCAGCCCTGGAGTGTCGCTGTGGTCAGCTGGGGATTTCTCGAAAAGGTTCCGCAGCGCCGCCGGGCGCTATCTCGACTCCGAGCACGACCACCGTCAAACATGGCTAGGCACCGAGAAATTCGATCATCGGGCCGCGGCAGGACTGACCGCTCTCGCGTTCATTCGTCGCACCGAGGGAATGGCCGGTCTGCGATCGCTCCCTACGACGGTCTGGGCGTCATGGATCGCGGCAATTCTGTGCGGCAGCCCCGGGCTGGCCGACGAAGAGACGCAGCTGATCACTGACCTCTTGGTTCTTGTCACCGAGTTCGGGCTGGGGTCGCTGGGCGACACGATCGACCAATGGGCCCGCGTATCGGTGGGCAATGGCATAGCGCCCTGGCACCTTGAGTGGGTCGTTCCGCTACTGCCCCGAGCTATTCACCCTCGAATGATTACGTTGGCAATCGAGTTGTCCGCTACGGCGATCTCGCGAACCGCGGCGCCTTCTACGTCTGCATCCAGTGGCGGATGTTCGGACCGTGATCGGGTCGGGGAGGACGGGAACAACCTCATCCCGGAGGCATCCGGCCGAGCCGACATCGCACGCAGAATCTGGTCTGCGCTGCTCGAACCAGCGTTGAAACTCGGCGACCAACAAGCCGTGGACCACGTTGAGGCGATCTTTTCTGCGTCACAACCGCCTACGGCCGGGGAATCGTTGGAGATGGCGACTGCAGCAGCGGTGCTGCTGCTCACGACCGACGCCGAAGGACGCTGGCCGGTGGTTGCGGCGGCGATGACCGAATCGACAGACTTCGCGCGCCACCTGGCCTACGCGTGTACCGCACATAAGGTCTCCACTGCCCTCACCGAAAAATTATCCGACACAGGGATTGTCGAGTGCTACCGATGGCTTGCGCAGATTCATCCACCCGAGACCGAAGTCGTCTCCGCCGGAGTATCCAACGTTACGCCGGCACAGGAGATACACAGCCTGCGACGCGCAATAATCGCCGCCGCGACGCGGCGCGGCACGCCGGATGTCGTGCGTGAGCTGCGGAATCTGCTGAAGGACAACCCGGACTCGCTCGAGTTGCGATCCGCGCTCGTCAACGCACGCACGTTGGCACAGGCGAAGGCGGCAGTTCACCTGTCCACCAGAAACATTCGAGACCTCTTGGCCGATCCTCGTCGGCGGGCTGTGAACTCCGACGCGCAGCTTGCCACCGTCGTGGCGGAGACGCTCGCGGAGATCGAGAGCGACATCCACACCCACGGCTACCTGCTATGGGACTGCGAACGAGACCCCGACGAAAACCAGCCCAACTACCGATTCCGACCCAAGCCCGAAGGTTCTTTCGCTGCCTACATCGCCCACCAGCTCAAACTGCGACTGGCCGAGCGGTCAGTGGTCATCAACAGAGAAGTCGTCATCCAGCCGACCAACCCGAGAGACGCAGGGCAACGTCCTGACATCCTCGTCAGTGCTGTTCCTGCGCAGCCCACACTCGACACCGCAGTCATCACAGTCCCCATCGAAATCAAGGGCTCATGGCATAAGGGCCTTCTCACCGCGCAGGAAGGTCAACTTCTCCCGTACCTGCCCATGGCCAAATCCGTTGCGGGCATCTACCTGGCGGCCTGGTTCCCGCTCCAACAGTGGACAGCCCTTCGAGATGAAGAGAAAAAGGGCAAAGCGAGCAGGCACCGCTCAGCTGAGCACCTCCTGAAGGTGCTGCAAGAGCAGGCAAGTCAGATCAACCACGACACGGGTATGCACGTAACGGCCTACGTCTTCACGGTTTCGACAACCGAGCCCAGCGAAATCCTCTATCCACCATCGGAACTTTCATGACGACTCCGATCACCGTGGACGGACCGACCCAGCCGACCGCCCTACGTATGCATCCGAAGCATGCGCGCGTTTCAGTCAGTGGTGGTCCCGTTCGTCAGCGGTGGGATGAGTAGAGCAGTAGTTGCCGACACGCGAGCTGTGGGATCCGATGGGTGCAGCTGCAACGCGTCTACGGTGAGCGGCATGGTCAGCGGACTCGACATGGCGGCGTTGGTGCCGCCGGGGCACCACCACGACCGGGGTGGTTTGGTGGCGCTATTGGCCGAAGCTGCTCGTCGCTTCGACGGCGTCCCTCACCAGACGCCGCTGCCGGTGATGTGGCTGGGTCGCTGCTATCACGGGTTCGCGGCGGTCGGTCTGGCCAGCATGGTGGTGTACGAGCAGTACATGCCGGTCCCCTCCGAATGTCGGTCCGTGGCCGAAGCCTGCAGGGTAGCTTGCGACGAGCTCGGTGTATTTCTCGGCGAGACGCTCGCCGAGAAATTCGCTCTCGACGAGGGCTCGACCGAACGGGCGTACGGCGACCCGATGATGGCCTGGGATGGCCCGGACCTGTCCGGTTGTGTGGGACAGATGCGGCGCCTGGCGCTGGGAATGCGGGAGATCTGCGAGCTCCTTGCCGCTGACACGAGCGTGCTGCCCGACCAACGCAAGGTGGCCGCGCGAGCTGCGGCGATGGCGAACCATGTCTGGATGCAGTACGAGGTGGGGTGACAGGTCTCGTAGCGGTGAACGCCGTTGTGCGCCTTCATTGACGGTGTCGACCCTCGTGGTCGGCGGACATGACCCACCACGCCTCTGGAATACCGGGTTTCTGGGCGTGCAGGGGGCGTATCGCGGCTAACGCTGTGATACCGGTGGGCGGTTCCCGGCTGCCCCATACGGCACGGGACGGCGACGTCGAAGAAGGTGTTTCTAACTGCCAATGCGCGGCGCTGCCCGTCCCTCCAACCGTGAAATCCCTGGTCAGGCTGGGACGGTTTGGCATCAAATTTGGCATCACGACGGGGTGGAACTCATCGGACAGGATGGGATCGGGTGGATACCGTGGACGATTGGTAGTCCGCTGACCTGCACAGATAGGACGTGACGGTATGCGGTGACACGTGCGGGACTGTTTCCCGTTGGCTCATAACCCAGAGGTCGCAGGTTCAAATCCTGTCCCCGCTACTACAGAAGGCGGTCCTGACCAATTAGGTTTCAGGACCGCCTTCGGCTTTTCACGATGCTTGGCAGTGGCAGCATGCCGAGCGGAAGAATACGTCAGCCGAGGTCCGGGTGGCCGACCCACTCGACAATTGTCCAGCCCTTCTGCGGGCTGCCCTCGAGAACGACACGGCCGCCGTTGTGGATCGGATCGGTGCCGAGTTTGCCCTTGTCGGCGTTGTCGGCGTTCAGCATCGACCAGAACATGATGGTGCCGCCGTGTGAGAAGATCACCGGGTTGGCGCAGTTGCGGCGCTGCACGTCGAGCAGTGCCTGATCGACGCGGCTGTCGAACTCGTTGCCGTCGATGGAACCTGGAATCCGTGCGTCAAGGTCGCCGGAGAGCCACTTGATCGGCGCCTGTAGATACCCGGACAGCGCCTCGGACTCCGGGGTGCCCTCGTAATCGCCCGCCTCGATCTCCCGGAAACCGGGCCGAATATCGAGACTCAGGTCATGCTCGGCGATGGTCGGTGCCGCAGTCTGCTCGGTACGCACCATAGTGGACGCGAACGCACAGTCGAAGTTCTCATCGGCCAACTGGATGGCCAGGTTGTCTGCCTGCGTCCGGCCGCGCGGAGTCAGGTCGGGTCCGGGCACCTTGGTGTCGATCAGCCCGGAGGCATTGCCGACGGACTCGGTATGCCGCACCAGGGTGATGACCATGTCGCCGGAGCCGCTGCCCGAGCTGCTGCCGGAGCTCCCGAGGTCGATATCGGCGGACGCGACGCCGATGCTGGCGATCGCGGCCGCGACCGCGGTCACGGCCGCCGCAACGGAGGTTCGAAGAGAACGGATGCGCATGGGTGGGAATGCCTTTCATCGTGGCGAACGCCACTTCAGGTATCCCGGAGAACCGGGATCTGGGGTGTCGCGTCTCACACAAGCAGCTGTGCGTACGGACCAACTACGAGGTATCCCATTCATCGGGATCTTTCGCCCACCGGACCGTACGTGGGCGAAACCACCGGTAGCGCACACCGCAAACGCGACGTCCAGACCTTCCTCCGACTCCCGCTCAGGCCCGTACCACCGTCGGCCCGAGTGCCTCGAACCGCTGCGCCTGCGCCGGATCCAATTCCGCCCCGGTGACGATCGCCTCGAGATCACCGATCTCGGCGAACCGGCAGAAGCTGGTCATGCCGAATTTTCCGTCCGCCGCGACCAGGATGCGGCGGGCGCAGCGGCGGACCGCCAACCCCTTGACCGCCGCGACGGCCGGATCGGGGGTGGTGAGGCCGTGGTCGAGGGAGATGCCGTTGGTGCCGAGGTAGGCGAGGTCGATGGTGAGTTCGTCGAGCATGCGCAGGGCCCAGTGGTCGACGGTGGCGAGGGTGCGGCCACGCATGCGGCCGCCGAGGAGCAGGACGGTGACGGTGTCGCTGTCGGCGAGGGCTTCGGCGGCCAGCAGGGAGGCGGTGACCACGGTCAGTTCCCGGTCGGCGAGCTTCTCGGCGATCAGGCGCGGAGTGAATCCTTCGTCTATGTAGACGGTTTCGGCGCCGTGCAGCAGGTCGGCCGCGGCGGCGGCGATGCGGTGCTTCTGCGCCAGATCCACCCGGCTGCGGTACTCGAGGCTGGATTCGAAGGCCGCGCTCTCCAGCGGGATCGCCCCGCCGTGTACCCGCTTGACCAGGCGGCGGTCCGCGAGCAGCCGCAGGTCCCGGCGGATGGTCTCGGCCGCCACCCCCAGTTCGGTGGCGAGGCCGAGTACGTCCACCCGGCCGCGCGTCCGGGCGAACTCCAAGATCTGCGACTGCCGCGAATCCGAATCCACGAGCAACATTCTGCTGTATGGCCTCAGCTGTGGCGGGGACCGAGGACCGCCCGAATCTCCGCCGCCGTGTTCGCGTCGCGCAACCGAGCCACCTGATCGGTGTCCGCGAAGACCTGGGCGATCCGGGAGAGCAGTGCCAGATGGTCGTCTCCGGTTCCGGCGATGCCGATGACGAATTCGACCGGATTCCCGTTCCAGTCAACGGGTTCGCGGTAACGCACCACCGACAGCCCGGTGCGGCGGATGTCGTCCTTGGCCGCATTGGTGCCGTGCGGAATGGCGAGCCCGTTGCCCATGAACGTGGAGACCGAATCTTCGCGTTCATGCATGGCCGCGACATAGGACTCCGCGACCGCCCCGGCGGCGACCAGCAGCCCGCCCGCCTCGTCGATGGCCCCGGCACGGGTGGCGGCGGTACCGGAGAGCACGATCGACTCGTCCGGGAGCAGCTCGCCCGATTCCGTGGATTCGGCTGGTACATCGCCGCCGTCGGCCCGGGCGACCAGCGCGACGATCTCGTCGTACTCGGGACTGTTCATGAAGTCGTCGACCGACACATGGAGGGCGGAGGGCGTCCGTTCGCGCGCTCGGTCGGTCAGATCCCGGTGGGTGACCACGAGGTCGTACTCGTCGCTCAGGTTCGCGATCGCCCGATTGACGACGGTGACCTCCGTGTATCCCGCGTCGCGAATCCGCTTGCGCAGCACCGAGGCTCCCATGGCCGAGGAGCCCATCCCGGCGTCGCAGGCGAAGACGATGGTCGAGATCTGCTCCGGGGCGGTCAGGGTGGCCGTCGAACCGGTGCCCATCGAGTTCAATGCGGCGGCGGCCACCGACCGCTTGCCCTTCAGCGCCTCCATGGCGGCGGTGGCCTCGCCCAGATCGGGTTCGTCGACCGCTCGATCGGTCCGCAACAGCACGGCCGCGACCAGGAAGCTGACCGTCGCCGCGCCGACCACCGACAGCGTCACGCCCAGATAGCTGTCATTGGCCGTCTGCGCGAAGACCGCGATGATCGAACCGGGTGCGGCCGGAGCACGCAGGCCGGAATCGAACAGCACATTGATCATGACGCCGGTCATGCCGCCGGCGATCATGGCCGCGATCAGCTTCGGCTTCATCAGCACGAACGGGAAGTAGATCTCGTGAATGCCGCCGAGGAAGTGGATGATCGCCGCCCCCGGCGCGGAACTGCGGGCCACTCCCCTGCCGAACACCATGAACGCCACCAGCAGTCCCAGACCCGGCCCCGGGTTGGCCTCCAGCAGGAACAGGATCGACTTGCCGTCCTCGCTGGCCTGATTGGTGCCCAGCGGCGTCAGGATGCCGTGGTTGATCGCGTTGTTGAGGAACAGCACCTTGGCCGGTTCGATGAAGATCGATGTCAGCGGCAGCAGGCTGTGCTCGACCAGGAAGTCCACCACATTGCTGGCCAACCGGCTGAATCCGGAGACCAGCGGGCCGATGCCGAAGAAGCCCACGACCGCCATGGCGGCACCGGCGATACCGGCCGAGAAATTGTCCACCAACATCTCGAAGCCGGGTCGAATCCGACCGTCCCACAGGGCATCCAGCTTCTTGATCAGCAGGGCGCCGAGCGGGCCCATGATCATCGCGCCGAGGAACATGGGCACATCCGCACCGGCGATCACGCCCATGGTGGCGATAGCGCCCACGACAGCGCCGCGGGTGTCGTAGACGATGCGGCCGCCGGTGGCGCCGATCAGGATCGGCAGCAGGTAGGTGATGGTCGGCCCGACGATGCCGCCACCGTCGTATTCACCCCAGCCGCCGATGTGGGCGACCCAGCTGCTCGCATCCACGTCACCGGCGAGGGAGGTGATCCAGCCCTTCTCGATGAACAGGGCGGTGAGCAGGCCCCAGGCGATGAAGGCGCCGATATTGGGCATGACCATGCTGGACAGGAACGTGCCGACGCGCTGCACGTGGACGCGGGTGCCGCCGCGGACTTCCGCCGGGGCCGCATGCGGTGGGGATACAGACATTGTGACTTCCTCTGAGCAGTAGATCAGACATGTGACGCCAGCCACATCCCTAGCAGTAGTAGACCGCAGAAGCGGGCAGGATGACAAGAGATCGGGCACAAATGGGCACAGAATTGTGTGGATTTGTGCCCGAATGGCCGTTACGGTGGATTGGAGCGATCGGCTCACGGCCCGAAACGGCGGAAGGAACACGAATCCATGAAGGCCCTGCGCTACTACGCACCCGAGGACCTCCGGCTGGAGGACATCGCGGAACCCGAGTGCGGTCCGGACCAGATCAAACTCCGGGTGCGCAACTGCTCGACCTGCGGCACCGATGTCAAGATCCGCCGCAGCGGGCACCAGAACCTCACGCCCCCGAGGACTCTCGGCCACGAGATCGCGGGCGAGGTCGTCGAGGTCGGCGCGGCGGTGAACGACCTGTACGGCGCCGACTGGCGAGTCGGCGACCGGGCGCAGGTGATCGCCGCCGTGCCGTGCGGGAAATGCCACGAGTGCGCCAGGGGCTGGATGGCGGTGTGCCAGAACCAGACCTCGGTCGGCTACCAGTACGACGGCGGTTTCGCCGAATATATGATCGTGCCGAGTCAGGTGCTGCGCGTCGACGGCCTGAATCGGATCCCCGACACGGTCGACTACGACGAAGCCTCCGCGGCCGAACCGCTCGCCTGCGCCATCAACGCGCAGGAACTGCTCGGCATCGAGGCGGGCGATACGGTCGTCGTCTTCGGCGCAGGGCCGATCGGGTGTATGCACATTCGCATCGCGCGCGGCGTATACCGTTGCGGCCCGGTCTATCTCATCGACGTGAACGCCGAACGCCTGGAGCTGTCGGCGAACGCGGTGCGACCCGACGAGGTCATCGATGCCTCGTCGACCGATGCGGTCGCCCGCGTACTGGAACTGACCGGCGGCCGCGGCGCGGACGTGATCATTACCGCCACCGCCGCCAACATCACCCAGGAGCAGGCCATCGCCATGGCCGCCCGCAACGGCCGCATCTCCTTCTTCGGCGGCCTGCCCAAGACCAACCCGACCATCACCTGCGACTCCAATGTCGTGCACTACCGCCAGCTGCACATCCACGGCGCCAACGGTTCCGCACCCGAACACAACCGCCGCGCCCTCGATTACATCGCCACCGGTCAGGTCCCGGTGCGTGATCTCATCACCGACCGCATCCCGCTCGACCGGGTGCTCGACGCCTTCTCGACCGTGGAGAGCGGCACGGCCATCAAGGTGACCGTCCAACCCTGATCCGGCGGCGCGGGCTACCGATGCCCGCGACCTACCTATTCGGCGACCCTGTTGCGGACGCCGGAGAGCGAATCTCCGCACGACCATGGGGGTTTCGCTGGTGACCACACACCACGCGGTGGGAAGCGCCACCGAACCGTTTCCGCTGTACTCCGCGGCGTTCGCCGCCGATCCGAAGACCGCCTACAGCGAACTGCGGCGGCGCTACGGAGATATCGCGCCGGTGGAGTTGGCGCCCGGCATCCCGGCTTCGCTGGTGCTGGGCTACCGCACCGCTGTGGCGATCCTGCACGACCCGCAACGCTTTCCGGCCGATCCGCGGACGTGGCAGCGCGGGGTGCCCGCCGACTGCCCGGTGCTGCCGGTGCTGGAATGGCGGCCGATGGCGCTGCGCAACGACGGGGTGGCGCACACCCGCTACCGGCAGGCGAGTGTGGACGGGATCGGCGCTGTCGACCTGTACGACCTCGACGCCACGGTGGAGCGGATCGCGGTGCCGCTGATCACCGACTTCTGCGCCACCGGTGCCGCCGAACTGATCGGCCAGTACGCCGCGCCGCTGGCGTTCGGGGTGATGAACGCCCTGCTGGGGTGTCCGCCGGAGATCGGTCACCGGGTCGGGGAGGCCACCGTTCTGCTGTTCGACGGCACCGACGCCGAACGCGGCAACGTCATGCTCTCCGAGGCGGTGCGGGATCTCATCGTCACCAAGCGGGAACGGCCGGGCGACGACATCACCTCCCGGCTGGTGCGCCATCCCGCCGGATTCGACGATGTGGAACTGCTACACCAGGTCGCCATCCTGTACGGAGCGGGCATCGAGCCGTTGCAGAATCTGATCAGCAACGCGCTGCTGTTGATCCTGTCCGATCAGCGCTTCGCCGGTGATGTGCTCGGCGGCAGCCTCTCCACCCGCGACGCGCTCGACGAGGTGCTGTTCACCGACCCGCCGATGGCGAACTTCTGTGTCACCTATCCGCGTCAGCCCATGCTGGTCGGTGCTACCTGGCTGCCCGCGCATCAGCCGGTGGTGATCAGCATGGCCGCCTGTAACAACGATCCGGAGGTGGTCGCCGACGGTGGTCGGGTCGGCAACCGCTCGCATCTGGCGTGGGGCGCCGGTCCGCATGCCTGTCCGGCCCAGCCCGCCGCCTACCTCATCGCACAGAACGCCGTCGACCAGTTGCTCGACGCCCTGCCCGATATGCGTCCCGCGGTGCCGGTGGCCGAACTGGAGTGGCGGCCCGGACCGTTCCACCGGGCGTTGGCGGCGCTGCCGGTGGTGTTCCCGGCGACGCCGCCGTGGCGGTGAATCGGTGGTGGCGCTGAGGATCCGGACGGCGTGCGGATCAGGACGGTGTGCCCGCGAGCAGGTCCGATCCCGCGGGGTGCACGAAGGTCTCGGCGAAGGCGTCGGCGATGGTGCTGTCCCGGCTCGCGGCCAGCATGAGCCGTCCGAGCGATTCGGGCGGGTCCAGCAGGGTGAGCGTCCAGCGTGCGGCCGGATACGCGATATCGGTGAGCCAGGGTCCCGCCGTGGCCGCCATCCAGTTCCGGTCGAACGGGCCCCGCGGGTTGTCGATGATCGCTCGCGCGTAGTGCGTGCCACAGTGGACGGCGTTGTTGGCGCCCTGCGCGCCACCGGGATCCATCCGGCACACCACATCGGCCCCGCCCAGGATCGGTCGTCCGGACGGGAGCGCCCCGACCGGCTCCCGCATCACCGGTGTCACGCCACCGACCAGGGTGGCCCCGGCATCGGTCAGTTCGCCGCCGCGGAAACGATCGGAAATACCCGGCGGCAGGTGGCTGTCGAGCAGCTCCCGGGCCTGCCGCCACCGCTCGGTGGCCGTGCCCCGAGCATCCACGATATCCAGCGGACGTCCGGGAATGGCCGCGAAAAGCAGTGTTTCGCAGCGCCTTTCCTGGCCAGGAGGGCCGGTGAGCGCGGGTGCGGAAACCAGTTCGCCGAGTCCCGGGAGTGCCGCATAGGTCCCGAGGCCGTCCGGATCGGGCGTGACGCCGTCGAGGTAGAAGGCGCTCATACGCCGCGCCGGTTCGGTCGGCAGTGCCCACCTCGGGTCGTCGGCGAAGCAGGCCGCCAGTTCCCCGGACGCCCGGGTGACCACGGTCAGATCGTATCCCGCTGCGCGGCTGTCGATCTCGGCCACCGATGGAGATCCGATGGCCACCTCACCACCCGCGGCGACGAAGTCGGTGAGCCACCGGGCATGCGCCGTCCGCTGGTCGACGCTCTGCGCTGGCCGGCTGAACCGTCCCGACCACTGATCCACCACGCTGCCCTCCACCACCATGGTGAACCGGATGCCGAGCACCTCCGGTGCGAGGGTGCGCCAATGACCGAGTCCCGCAGTCGATTCCAGATCGAGCGTGCGCGGAAACTTCAACTGGGTGCTGGTCACCGACCCGGACAGCACCGCCTCCGCGTCGCGATCGGTGACCAGGGTTACCGGTATGCCGCCGTCGAGCAGACGCCGAGCGAGGGGTAGTCCACACTCACCGGCCCCCAGTACCTGCACGCGTGTCACGTCGACTCCTTTCGGTTCATGTCTGGTGCACATCGTCGGCCGATAGGTAGCCGCCCGACATCGGTAGCCGGATGCGCGATCGTCACACGTATCGGTAGCGGGCTGGGTAGGCTCCACGTCGTGTCGGTGCCTCCCCTACAGGACGTGGAAACGTCGGCGGCTGCATACGATTTCATCGGCCGCGACGACGAGTTGGACCGGATCGTGACGGCCCTGCTGAGCCCGGCCCGGCTGGTCACCCTGGTCGGCGCGGGCGGTATCGGCAAGACCCGGCTGGCGGTCGAGGTGACCCGGCGACTGCGCAAGGCCCGCCGCGCCCCCGTGTACTGGGTGCGATTGAGCCGTCTGGCGAAGGATGCCGCGCCGACTGCCGTGGCGGACGAAGTAGTGCGGTCGGTGGTCGACGGTGACTTCTCGGGCCGCTCGGCATGGCGGGCGCTGGTCGAGACCTTGGGCGCGGGGCAACGCGCCCGCGGACCCGCGCCGGTGCTGGTGCTCGACAACTGCGAGCATCTGCTCGCGGGGGCGGGGGACGTCATCTGCCGCCTGCTCGCCGAGGTGCCGGGGCTGACGGTGCTGGCCACCAGCCGGGAAACCATCGGCTGGATCGACGAACAGCGGATCGTCATCCCGCCCTTGACGCACGCTCACGCTGTGGAGCTGTTCCGGCGGCGCGCCGCGCTGACCGGCCGCCCCATCACCGACGAGCATGCCGACCTGGTGGCCTCGATCTGCGGTCAGGTGCACAACCATCCGCTCTACATTCAGCTGGCCGCGGCGCGCCTGCGCTATCAGCCGTTGCCGCTCATCCTGCGCGATCTCGGTGGCGCGGAGGCCGACCGGCGATTGGACTGGTCCGGCGGCCCGCGCCTGGGCCTGGACGAGCGGCACCGCGGCATCCGTGATGTGATCGCGTGGTCGTTCGAGCTGTGCGAGCCGAAGGAGCAGCTGCTCTTCGAGCGGATGTCGGTCTTCGCCGCCGGATACGACGTGCACCCCGATGACGCGGACGGCCGGTCGGCACCCGATACCGGCGCGGAACTGTCGGCGATCACGGCGGTGTGCGCCGACGACGAGCCGGACGGCCTGCCCGCACGCGAGATCGAGTCGCTGCTGGAGCGCCTGGTGGACCGATCGCTGGTGTTGATTCATCTCGACGCCGACATCCCGCGCTATTCGCTGCTGGAAAGCTGCCGGGTGTTCGCACAGCAGCGGTTGGCCGCACGGGACGCCACGGCGTGGGCGCGGCTCACCGACCGCCACCTGCGCCACTATCGCGACAGGGCCACCGCCGCCCGCACCGAGTGGGCCGACGGGCCGGAGGCGGAACTGCTGACCTGGGCGCGGGCCGCCTGGGACAATCTGTTGTGCGCCATCGACCGCAGCCAGGCCGGAGCCGACGGCACCGCCGGACTGGAGATCGCCATCGGTCTCATCGCCTTGCGAGTTCCGTTCCTGCGCGGCTCGTTGCGGGAATCACGCCGGTTGGCCGAACAGAGCTTGGCGACCGTGCTGGCGGCGGGAGCCGCGCCGGTGCGGACACGGGTATCGGCGCGGGCGCTGATCGGCTGGGTCGCGCTGTGTCAGGGCCTGGCCGACGAGGCCGAGCGCATGCTGGACGAGTGCGTAGCCGAACTCGAGCCCGATCCGGAGCTGGTGGCCCGTTGGCGACGGCAACCGACCGTCGACGCGGGATTCCCGGCAGCCGTCGACTACCTGTGGGGCAGCGTGCTTCTGCTCGACGGCTCCGAGGTGTGCGCGCTTCCGGTGCTGGCACGGGCACGGGCCAAGTTCACCGCCGAGGGCGATCGCGGCGGGGCGATCATGGCCGAGCTGTTCGAAGCGCTGGCCGCGGGCTTCCACGGAACCGCCGAGGAGGCGCTCGATATCACCGCCCGGCATCTGGCCGGGATCGGCGACGACGGGCCGCGGTGGTCGAAATCCTGGGCCGAACTGGCTCGCTCGATCGCCCTCACCGCGCACGGCGACGCCGAGGAGGCCGCCGCGCTGATCCACGCGGCGCTGAGCTGGCAGCTGGGTATGCGCGATCGCTGGGGCGTGCTGTGGGCGGTGCACATGCGGTGCTGGACCCTGGCGCGCATGATCACCGACGGTACCGGCGGCGGGCGGGCGGTTCGGGAACGGGCCCGGGAGATCGGCTGGCTCGGCGGCGGCGCCGCGGCGCTGCGGCGCGAGATGGGCGTCGATCTGGCCAATCTGCGTCCCTTCGCCACGGCCACCGAGCACGCCTTGGCGGTTGCCCGCAAGACGCTGGGCGACCGTGAATTCGAGGCGTTCCTGCGGGAGGGTGAACTGCTCAGCCCGGCCACGAACGAGGTCGCCCGGCTGGCACTGGGCACCTGGTCACCGCAGCGCATCCCAACCGACCATCCGGTCCGTCGGCATCGACCTGCCCCGTGGCAGCAACTGTCCGCCGCCGAACGCGAGGTGGCGGTGCTGGCTGCCGCCGGATGGACCAACGCCGCCATAGCCACCCGCCGAGGCAGTTCCTCGCGTACCGTGGACGCGCAGGTCGCCGCCGTCCTGCACAAACTCATGATCCGGTCCCGCGCCGAGATCCTGCCCCTGCTGCCCGACACCGAACGGGCGCGTGCCGACCGTGAGGCGGCAGCGCCACGATGACCGGTCGTGCCGGTCACTCCCCCGCGCTCACGACACAGCGGAACGCTCACGACACAGCGGAACCGAGGTGGCAGGCGGAGGCGTTCCCGGTCTGCCCGTGCCGGGCCGCCGGGACGGTGTCGAAAGTAGTAGCGAATCACGGAGGCCCAGTGCGATACAGCCTTCGAATTCCCCTCGTCACCGATCCCACCTCCGGAACGGGCCGGCTGTCCTCCGGGGCTACTGGCCCGGCCGCGGTTCCCGGTCGTCACCCGTTGGGGATGAGGTCGGATCTGATCACGCCCTTGGTGCGCATGAGGAAGTCGCCGAGAAAGCCGTCGTGCGGGACGCCCGGCCGCAACCAGGTGGTGGGATGGTCGCCGAGGTAGACGTTGGTGATGGTCGGTTCGTCCAGGAGTGCGTCGATGAGGTCGCGGCGTCGCGTCATGGCGGTGAGGACCAGGGAATCGCGCAGCGGCGCGACGCCGTCGGCCGGTGACCACGGACCCACCCAGACGCAGGGGAAGGCCAACTCGATGCCGAGTTGTGGTGCGCCACTGTCGGATACGAGGTGGACGGCGGGGCGCAGGACCGCCGTGCCCGGGGCGATCTCATCCACGATGGAGTCACCGCCGAGCAGCGGCACGGCATCGCCCGCCACCCGGTGCAGGTAGTCGTCCATCGCCCGCGCCGATGCGGTGGACTGCACGGTCAGGGTCGCGTCGGGATGGTCGGCGGGCAGGCTGGGAACGGCGGCGAGTTCCGTGGCCAGCGCCCGCGCCAGCGGCTCCGGATCGCCCTCCACCAGGACGGCGGTGGCGCAGGTGCAGGCGGTGCCGCCCAGATGGCTGACCGATTCGGCGATCGTCCCGAGGTGGTCGCGCCATGCCACGTCGGCGGTCACCAGGACCTTGGACCGGCCCGGCCCCTGGGTGAACACGTGGGGGCTGCCGCCGTATTTGTCCACCACATCCTGGCCGCCGTAGACGATCGCGAAGTCCGCCGCCTCGACCAGCGCGTCCGCGGCCGCGTAATCGGTGGGCAGCAGGGCGACCGACTCCGGTGGGAAGCCCGCCGTGCGCAGCGCGCTCACCAGACGGAACGCGGTGTACGGCTCCCGGGTGGACGGCCGCACCGCCACCTTGTAGCCGAGCGCCACCGCCTCCGGCCACAACCCGTGCACGGCGGGCGTATTTCCCGCCGCGTGCACCGCGAACACATCACCCTTGCGGGTCCAGACCCCGGAGCCGCCGAGGGTGCGCTGATCGTGCCAGTCGGCGACCGCGCCCCGCGGCATGGCGTATTCGAGGGTGGCGCGCTGTTCGCGCAGCACCTCGGCCACCCACCGCACCGACTGCCGGACCACCGCCAGCGGCACACCGGAGGCAGCGCAGACCAGGCGCTCGTACTCCCCGGGGTC
>NZ_JASCXP010000086.1:0-21097 GCF_030010695.1 Nocardia sp. CC201C | reverse complement strand
ACGCGCAGCGGGCGCAGCAGGCGCCGGTCGCCACCGCCATGATGCAGGGCCCGAACACCCCGCCGCCCGGCACGCCGCCGATCGGCGGACGCACCGCCGAACAGGGCGGCGGACGTTTCACCAACAGCCAGAAGGCCCTCGCGGGTCTCGGCGTCGGCGCGCTGGCCGTGGGTGCCGCGGCGGCCTTCGTGCTGCTCAACAACAATCCTCCGGATCCGACGCCGCCCACCAAGACCAGCGCCGTGGTGGTTCCGCCACCGGTGCAGTCCACCACCACGACGACCGAACCGCCGACCACCACTCGGTTCGTGCCACCGCCGCCGACGGTGCCGCCGACCACCGAGGAACCGCTGCCCACCACCACCGAGCCGCCGCCGACCACCACCGAGCCGCCGCCGACCACCACGCCGGACAAACCGACGACCACCAAACCGGCGCCGACCACCACGGTCAAGCCCAGCAAGACCACCATCGAGCCCCCGTTCGAAATACCATCGTGGCCACCGACGGTGCCCGGTGGCGCCGGTGGTGCGTTCGGAACCACGCGACCAGCACACAGCAGCACTCCAGCTCCCGCCGCCCAGCAAGGACTGCCATGACGACCCCGAAGAATCTCTCCTCTCGCTACGAGCTGGGCGAGATCATCGGGTTCGGCGGTATGTCCGAAGTCCACAAGGCGCGGGATATGCGCCTCGGCCGCGATGTGGCCATCAAGGTGTTGCGTGCCGACCTGGCCCGCGACCCCACGTTCTATCTGCGGTTCAAGCGGGAGGCGCAGAACGCCGCCGCACTGAACCATCCGGCGATCGTGGCGGTCTACGACACCGGTGAGGCCGAGGTCGACGGCGGACCGCTGCCGTACATCGTCATGGAGTACGTGGACGGTGACACGCTGCGCGACCTGGTGCGCGGCAAGGGGCCGCTGCCGCCGCGCCGGGCCATGGAGGTCATCGCCGATGTGTGTGCGGCGCTGGACTTCTCGCACCGCAACGGCATCGTCCACCGGGATATGAAGCCCGCCAACATCATGATCAACCGCGCGGGTGCGGTGAAGGTGATGGACTTCGGCATCGCGCGCGCCATCGCCGACAGCTCCAACCCCATGACGCAGACCGCCGCGGTCATCGGCACCGCGCAGTACCTGTCCCCGGAGCAGGCCCGCGGCGAACAGGTCGACGCCCGCTCGGACGTGTACTCCGTCGGCTGCGTGCTGTACGAGATCCTCACCGGCGAACCGCCTTTCACCGGCGACTCCCCGGTCGCGGTGGCGTACCAGCACGTCCGGGAGGATCCGCGGCTGCCCTCGCACGTACACCCGGGCGTACCGCGCGAACTGGACTCGGTCGTGCTCAAGGCGATGAGCAAGAACCCGGCCAACCGCTACCAAACGGCCGCCGAAATGCGCGCTGACCTGATCCGGGTGCTGGGTGGGCAGAAGCCGACCGCGCCCATGGTCATGACCGAGGAGGAGAGCACCACCTTCCTCGACGAGGAATTCCCGGTATCGCGCTACCGCACCGTGGAACGCGGCGACGACACCAGCGAACAGGAGATCGTCGACCCGGGCGGCTCCCGGCGCGGGCTGTACCTGGGCCTGGCGGGCGCGGCCGCGGTGGTGGTGGCCTTCGTCCTGTTCTGGACGCTGATCGGTCCCGGCTCCGGTCCTGACCAGGTGACGGTGCCTGATCTGGCCAATCGGCCCGCCGCCACGGCGCAGCAGGAATTGGAGCGGCTCGGTTTCACCGTCGCCATCCAGGAGAAGCCGGACAGCAAGGTGGCGCAGGGCAATGTGATCGCCACCCAGCCGCTGGGCGGATCACCCATAGACGAGGGCAGCACCGTCACCCTCCAGGTGTCCACCGGCCCCGCGCAGGTCGCGGTGCCGCGCCTGGCCGGACTCACCCAGCAGCAGGCCGAACAGCAGCTCAATGCCAAAGGGCTGCGGCTGGATTCGGACGTGCAGCGCGACGCCTCCAGCGTCGAGGACAAGGACAAGGTGATCGCCCAGACCCCCACCGAGGGCGCGCGCATCGACGCCAACAGCACGGTCACCATTACCCTCGGCAAGGGACCCGAGCAGGTGCGCGTCCCCGATGTGGTGGGCCAGCCGCTGGAGGTGGCCGAACCCAATCTGGTGGAGAGCGCCGGTTTCGAGATCACCGTGCAGGAGGTGCAGAACTCCCAGCCCAAGGGCACGGTGATCGGCACCAACCCGGCGGGCGGCTCCATGGCCGACCGGGGCTCCACGGTCATCGTCCAGGTCTCCACCGGCGACGCCATCACCATGCCCGACCTGCGTGGGATGACCCCCGCCCAGGCCGCCGACACCCTCCGCTCCCGCGGCTGGGTCGGCCAGATCAGCCAGAACACCCAGGCCACCCTGGACGCGGGCAGTGTGGGCCGAGTCATCGCCCAGCAGCCCGCGGTCGGCTCCTCGCTCGGCAAGACCGCGACGGTGACCATCACGACCGGCGTGCTGTCCCTCGGACCCCCGTGAGATCCGCCGATCGGCACCACCGGCATGGCCGCGCCCCGCGAGGAGCGCGGCCATTCTCGTCAGAGCCGCAGGTGGCGGTTCATCGACATGGCCTCGTCGGCGAGGTCGGGCAGTTCGATCACCTCGATGCCGTGCTCGCGGAGCTTCTCGACGCCGACGCAGTCGGCCACGAAGGTGGCCGGTTCCCGCCAGGCGATGACGACCCGCCGAATGCCCGCGCGCAGAATGCGATCCGTGCAGGGGGCGCGGTCGAGGCTGGCGCGCTGCGAGCAGGGTTCCAGGGTGCTGTAGAGGGTGGCGTGCGGTAGCCGCGGGTCGTCCGGTTCCAGTTTGTTCAGGGCGGATTCCTCGGCGTGCACCTTCTCGTCGGTCTCCCGCGACAAACCGTGTGTGATCTCCACGCCGTCCTCGCCGACGATCACCGCGCCCACCGAGAACGCGGTCACGCTGATCGGGCACAGTCGGGCCAGTCCGATGGCGTGGCGCATCCACTGCCGGTGCAGGCGCTGCTCATCCGACACGGGGACCCTCCTCCTTCGGCAGGTAGCGCAGCAGGGCGATATCGCCGACCTGGCTGACCTCGGCCAGCCGCAGCCGCCGATGCGGCCCACCCGGATACGCGGCGGAACGCAGGAATCGCGGGGCGGCCGAATCGCCGACCAGGATCGGGGCGACCGCCATCAGCATCTCATCGGCCAGTCCCGCCGACAGGAAGGCCGTGTGGATCGCGCCGCCGCCCTCCACCATGAGCCGTTCGACGCCGCGCGCGCCGAGATCGTCCAGCAGCGCGGCGAAATCGACCACACCGCCCAGGGATATGACCGTCGCCGCCCGCGTGACGCGATCACCCAGCCGCACCGCACCGGCCTCGGTGGTGTAGACGATGCGCTCCCCGCCGCTGTGCCAGAAGCGCAACTCCGGGTCGAGCTCACCCTTGGCCGAGACGACCACGCGCAGGGGATACTCGGATCGCCCCGCCGACACCCGGGCGGCGCGGCGCTCGGCGCTGTTCACCAGCAGCCGGGGATTGTCGCGACGCAGCGTCTCCGCGCCGACCAGGATGGCGTCGGATTCGGCCCGCAGTCGATCGACCCGGTCGAAATCCGCCGAATTCGACAGCAGCAGCCGCTCGGTGCGCGCGTCGTCGATGTAGCCGTCGATGCTCACCGCCACCGACAG
Source organism: Nocardia sp. CC201C (assembly GCF_030010695.1). Lineage (NCBI taxonomy): Bacteria > Bacillati > Actinomycetota > Actinomycetes > Mycobacteriales > Nocardiaceae > Nocardia > Nocardia sp. CC201C. Next base: position 17,421 of record NZ_JASCXP010000086.1, on the reverse strand, counting down.
CAGCACGTGCGGTCGGCGGCGCACCACATCGTCGGGGCGATTCACACCAGCGCCGCGACTTCCGCCTCGAGGGTCCGCACCAGGCCCTCGTCGGGCCGGGCGCCGCAGACGCCCAGCCAGTTGGCCAGCATCCGGTGCCCGCCCTGGGTGAGCACGGATTCGGGATGGAACTGCACCCCGTGAATGGGCAGCTCACGATGCCGCATGGCCATGACGATCCCGCTCTCGGTGCGGCCGAGCACCTCCAGCTCCGGCGGCATGGTCTCCTCGAGCACGGTCAGCGAGTGGTAGCGGGTGGCGGTGAAGGGGTCGGGCAGTCCGGCCAGCACCCCCGCGCCGACGTGGTAGACGTCGGAGGTCTTGCCGTGCAGCAGCTCCGGGGCCCGGGTGACGGTAGCTCCGAAGGCCGTACCGATGGCCTGATGCCCCAGGCACACCCCGAGCAGCGGTACCTCGTGCTTCGCGCAGGCCCGCACCAGCTCGATACTCGCCCCGGCGCGCTCCGGCGTCCCCGGCCCGGGGCTGATGAGCAGGCCGTCGAATTCGGTCACCACCGCGTTCACGTCCGCGAGCTGTGGATCGTCGTTGCGCCAGACCGTCGCGTCCACACCCAGCTGCCCCAGATATTGGACCAGGTTGAACACGAAGCTGTCGTAATTGTCGACGACCAGAACACGCATGGTTCGAGAGTAGCTGGGCGCGGCCGCGATCGTCGCAGGCAATACCTAGTATGGACGCATACCTCAGCCATGCGCTGAAGTCACGGAGAGGCGGAGGAGAGCCACCCATGCCCAAGTCGAAGGTCCGGAAGAAGACGGACTACACGATCAACCCGGCAAGCCGGACACCCGTCAAGGTGAAGGCGGCGGGTCCCTCGCCGGTCTGGTACGTCTCCATCATGCTCGGTTTCATGCTGGCCGGGCTGGTGTGGCTGCTGGTGTACTACCTGGCCGCAGAGCAGATCAGCTGGATGAGCGATCTGGGTGCGTGGAACTTCCTGATCGGCTTCGGCCTCATGGTCGTGGGCCTGATCATGACCATGCGCTGGCGCTAGTTCTCCCCAGTCTCCACAAGATGAGCGGGGTGTGGATGGATACGACCGCTACATATAGCGGCTGCTAGTGAGCTCGATCGCCTTACAACAGTGTTATTCATACACACTTGTGGATGAATCTGTGGACAACTCGAGGAGGGTTTGGGGACAGTGACGCCAGCCGATTCCCGCGCCTTGGCGTGGTCGACCCCACCCGCCGCCCTCGCGGTCTGTGCCCTCGGCGGGATCGTGCTCGCCGTGGCGGCCTTCCTGTCCGACGATCCGCCGGGTCGGCTGCTCATCGGCCTGGCCGCGATCGCCCTGCTCGTCATGGCCGGAGTGGGCCTGCGGCAGCGGCCGCGCCTGGCCGTCGAGCCGGGCACCCCCGATCCGGTCGTGGTGCGCGGCGTGGCCGGACCCAAGCGCTATACACCCGAGCAGGTGCTGCGGGCGCGCGTGGTCTCCTACCGGCGACTCGGCCGCCGGATGCCCATGCTCGAACTGGATGTGGACGACGGCGGCGAAGAGCGTCTGCTCATCTTCGGCCGCTGGGATCTCGGGGCCGCACCCGACGAGGTCCTCGAAACCCTGCGTGCCCATCTGGGTCGCTGATCCGGTAGTTCACCCGAGTCGCTCCGGCCGAGCCTCGAAAGGATCCGGCCGAGCCGGGCCGCGACGTCAGTTGATCACTATCACCGTCGGCGCGGCCAGCACGCTCACCACCAGCGCGAGCACCACCACGGCCGCCACCGATCCCCAACCGATCGCGGAGGCGGTCGACTGGGTGCGGGCGCGCAGCAGGCGCGGCAGGTACAGGATCCCGGCCGTGGACAGCGTCCCCGCCGCGAGTCCGCCCAGGTGCGCCCACAGCGAGATGCCGGGCACCGACACGCTGATGAACAGGTTGATCGCCAACAGCACGGCGATCTGCGTCATGTTCTGCCGGGTACGCAGCATGATCACCGCGACCGCGCCGAACAGACCGTAGATCGCGCCGGACGCGCCGACGGTGGCGGTGAGCGGATCGACCAGCGCCATGACGGCCGCGGAGCCACCCAGCAGCGAGGCCAGATACACGGCGAGGAATCGCGTACGCCCCAACGCCACTTCGCAGTACGGGCCGAGCAGGTACAGCGCGAGCATATTCACCAGCAGGTGGATCAGGCCGTAGTGCAGGAAGCCGGAGCCGACGACGCGGAACCACTCACCGTCCCCGACGAAGGCGGGCACCAACCGCCATGCCCTGAACAGCGAGGAGGCCCGATTGTCCATCAGGTTCCCGGCTTCCAGCGCGGTAATGCCGTAGATGGCGACATTCACGGCGATCAGCGCGTAGGTCACGAAGGGCACGGGATTGCGCGACAGCGTCGCCCCGCCCACCGTGCGCACCTGCCGAACATCCTTCTGCCCCTGTGCCACACAGTCCACGCAGTGCTGCCCGACCGAGGCCGAGCGCAGGCATTCCGGGCAGGCGGACCGCCCGCACCGCGTGCAGGCCAGACCGGTGGGCCGGTCCGGATGGCGGTAACACGACGGTGCGGGCGGGTGAGGATTCATCTCTACTGCTTTCGAATTCAGTCGATGGTGACGCTGTTGATCACGACCGGATCCTTCGGCCGGTCGTTGCGATCAGTCGCGGTGGTGGCGATGGTGTCGACCACCTTGCGGGAGTCGGGATCCACCACCTCTCCGAAGATGGTGTGCTTCCGATTGAGATGCGGCTGCGCACCGACGGTGATGAAGAACTGCGAACCATTGGTGCCCGGCCCGGCGTTGGCCATGGCCAGCAGGTAGCCGCGGTCGAAGCGCAGTTCGGGATGGAACTCGTCCTTGAACTCGTAGCCCGGTCCGCCGCGCCCGGTACCGGTCGGGTCGCCACCCTGAATCATGAAGCCGTCGATCACGCGGTGGAAGACGGCCCCGTCGTAGAACGGCCCGGAATCGGTGCCCGCGGCGTTCTTCGTCGTGTACGGGGCGGAGCCGTCGGCCAGGCCGATGAAGTTGCGCACCGTCGCGGGGGCGTGGTTACCGAAGAGCGAGATCTTGATATCGCCGAGGTTGGTGTGCAGCGTCGCCACGGCGGTCTGATTCGGTGAGGTCACGCCGCCCATGCTATGCCGTTGCCAGCGGGGGAACCCCCAGCGACCTGCGGTCACCACCCCTTGCTGCGCGAAAACGCGTGCTGTGTCACAGTGGTCGGATGGAGCTGGGGAGTTTTCGCAACCGAATCATCGCGGCGGCACTACTCGGAGCGGTGGGCAGCATTGTCGCGGTCGTCCTGAACCGCCGCCCGCAGCCGCCCGCCCCCGCCCCCGAACCGCCGCGCCTGGGCTATTCCCGCAATGGTTCCGCACCCACCCCGCTCGCCGGAGCGGGCACGGAAACCACGCGCTGAGCATTCCTACCGGCTCACCGAGCGCTTGTACTGCCGCACGGCCAGCGGAACGAAGATCACCAGGATCACGGCGACCCACATGAGCGTGGTCGCCACCGGATGCCGCATGGACCAGGTGTCCGGCGGCGGCATGGCCGGGCTGGTATTGCCGAACAGATCGCGAGTCGCCTGCGTCAGCGCCGACACCGGATTCCATTCCGCGAACAGCTTCAGCGGTCCGGGCAGATTCTCCATCGGCACGAAGGTGTTGGCGAGGAAGGTGAGCGGGAAGATCACGATGAACACCGCGTTGTTGAACACCTCGGGCGCTCGCACGATCAGGCCGATCACGGCCATGATCCACGAGATCGCGTAGGCGAACAGCAACAGCAGCAGATACGCCAGCACCGCGTCCACGAACGATCCGCGAATTCGCCAGCCGACCACCAGACCGGCCAGCGACATCACCACCAGGCTCACCACATTGATCACCACGTCGGCGCCGGTGCGGCCGATGAGGACCGCCGCGGGTTCCATGGGTAGTGAGCGGAAACGGTCGATGATGCCCTTCTGCATATCCTCGGCCAGGCTCAAACCCGTGAAGGTGCCGCCGAATACGACCGTTTGGGCGAAGATGCCCGCGATGAGGAATTCGCGGTAGCCGCCCTCCATACCCGGCACCTGGATGGCCGTGCCGAACACGTACGCGAACAGCAGCACGAACATGATCGGCGACAGCGTCGTGAAGATCAGCACGTCCGGGACGCGCTTGATCTTGATGACATTGCGCTTGGTGATGGTGAGGCTGTCGCTCGCCAACATGGTGGCCCGCTGGGCCAGCGACGGTTTCTCGACGGATGTCAGCATGGCGCTCATCGGGCCTGTCCCTCCTTCTCCAGCTCCGCCGAACCCGAGCCGTTCACCAATTCCTCGGCCTCATGGCCCGTCAAGGTCAAGAACACGTCGTCGAGCGACGGTCGCCGTAGTCCCACGTCATGAATGGCCACTTCATGTTTGGTGAGCTGGCCGATAGCGTCGACCAGCGCCTGCGAACCATTGCTGACCGGGACGATGATGCGCCGCAGCCCCGGCTCCAGCCGGATCTCGCCGTGCGCCAGCCCGGACAGCGCCTGTTCGGCGACCGCCAGATTGTCCACATGGTCCACGGTCAGCTCGATGCGGTCGCCGCCGACCATGGACTTCAGCTCGTCGGAGGTGCCCTCGGCGATCACCGTGCCGTGGTCGATCACGGCGATGGAGTCGGCCAGCCGGTCGGCCTCCTCCAGGTACTGGGTGGTCAGCAGCAGGGTGGTGCCGCCCGCGACCAGTTCCTCCATGACATCCCAGAGGTCCAGGCGCGCACGGGGATCGAGGCCGGTGGTCGGTTCGTCCAGGAACAGCACCGGCGGGTTGGCGACCAGGGCGCCCGCGAGGTCGAGCCGCCGCCGCATACCGCCGGAGTAGCCCTTCACCGGGCGGTCGCCGGCGTCGGACAGCCGGAAGCGCTCCAGCAGCTCCCGGGCACGCTGCTTACTGCGCTGCACCCCGAGGTGGTACAGCCGACCGACCATTTCGAGATTCTCGAAGCCGGTGAGGTACTCGTCCACGGCCGCGTACTGGCCGGAGGTGCCGATCCGGGAGCGCAGCAACTGCGGATCCTTCAGCACGTCGACCCCGGCGACGGTGGCGCGGCCGGAGTCGGGGATGAGCAGGGTGGTCAGAACGCGGACGGTGGTGGTCTTCCCCGCGCCGTTGGGACCCAGCAGGGCTTTGACGGTGCCTTCCGGCACCCGTAAGTCGAGTCCATCCAGTGCGACCACGCGGCCGTACCGTTTGACCAGCCCCTCTGCGACTATTGCGTCGGGCATGATTCTCCTGGTGTCGTATGGGTTCTTAGCTCGTATAGATGTCTGAGCTGCGCAGATACTGTCGACCGTGACCGGGACGCTATCGCCCCAGTATTGCCCAGGCTGATCGTGATTTCATCCCATTTACCCCGTTTCGAAACGCCTGTCGCACACGAGGAGCCGCCGCCCTCGGGAATGCGGCGGCGCGCGGTCCTCGACAGCTCGTGCACGAACACATGTTCGCAGCGGGGTACGACAGGTTCGGCGAAAAATTCTTCCAACGCGATGGTCCCCGTGCGCACACAAACTCGAATCGTCGCGTAGGATCGTTCCCGTCGGCCCCTCCCCCCCGGGCCGACCTATCGCGGGCCTCGGCAAACTCCCCCCCTTCGCCGCGGCCCGCCCCCCTTTCTGGAGTCGGCTCACCGGACTAGACCAATACGATCTAGATCAGTGGGCGGATCTCGTTGCGGCGCAGCACATGCCCGCGCAGTCGGCTGATACCGCGCACCCGCACACTGCGCAGATGCCGCAGCGTGAATTCCGGATCGCCGTCGAGTCGCGCGGCCGCGCCGTCGTCGATGAGCACGGTGCCCGGCCGAGCCACACCGGTGAGCCGCGCGGCCACATTCACCACATCGCCGTAGAGGTCGCCGAAGCGCTGCAATACCGGCCCGTAGGCCAGGCCGATGCGCAACTGCGTGGTGATCCCCGGCGACGCCTCCGCCGCCTCCTGAATGGCCAGCGAGATCCGCGCGCCCTGCTCGGCGGACCCGGCCGCGTACATGACCTCGTCGCCGACATTCTTGATCACCCAGCCGCCGCCCGCGGTGATCGCGTTGCTGGTGACGGTCTCGAACGATTCCAGCAGCGCCGAGAGCTCCTCGGGGTCCAGATGCCGGGTCAGACGCGTGTAACTGACCATATCGGCGAACCCGACCGCCAACTGCCGCACCTGGTCCCCCGCCACCGCGCCGCCGTCCAGCGACCGCGCCAGCGAGGAGGCCAACTGCCGCCGCCAGGCATAGGAGAGCAACTGCTCGAGTTCGGAGACGACCTCCTCGGTGGCCGCCCGCGCCGCCTCCTGCGGATCGGCCGCGGGATCGGCCTCGGTAATGGCCGCGATCCGGTCCAAGATCTCCTCGGTAACCAGATCGACCTGCCACTCCGCCAGCCGCGCCATGGACTGCCCCAACTGCCGCGCCGCCGCCGTCTGCCGCGGAACATCCGCCCGCGCAAGCACATTCAGCTTGGTGAAGGCGCGAACAGCCTGCACATCGGCATCGGTGTACTCGATCGCCTCATCGTCCGGATCAGCCGGAAACCCCAACGACACCCACAGCCGCCGCGACAGCGTCGACGGCACCCCGGTGCGGTCGGCCACCTGCCGCCGGTTGTACTTACGCTCCCCGCTCAGCAGATAAGGCTCGACCACCGACTGAACCAATTTGGAGATCTCAGTGGAGGCCATGGGGCCACCTTACGGCGCAACCCCCCCACCACGCCGCCGCCACGACCCGCCTGGTGACCGATCACAAACCAGGGCTGGGTTCGCGGGCGTCGGGCGTGTTGAGCCGCGGTCAGGCGTGCTCACGAAGAGCATGAGCCTTTGTTCGTTCCGCGTACACCCTCAGCCTGGTTGCTCGGTTTCGGCCAGGCCCCGCACCGCTGTTCAGCGCAGAGCCGGGTCTGTGACCCGATCACTGCTTCCAGCTCCTGCGAACACCCGATCCAACAGATCGAGCACGGGATCCCCCGGCAACACATCCACATTTCCCTGCCAGATGACCCCGCCCTGCGGACACCACACCAGCACCCGCCGAGATCCCGGTGCGACCCCTTCGGCCACAACGCTGTTCATACCCGGTGCGATCGCCAAACTTTGGGTGCGCCCATCCGCGTCCGGATCCACCGAACACCGATCCGCCGGGTACTCGGTCCCGTGCACCACCACTTTGATCCGAGCCCGCCCCGGAATTACCTGCACACTCGGATCAGCCGCCGCAAACGCCGGATCCGCCAGCAGCAACGCGCCAGCCGCGACCACGGTCGTCACCACCCGGCTGCCGCGCACACCCTGCAAAGCCCGAAACCCCACTTCAGCCCTTTCTTCCGGCATCCACCAGGATCCCGATCCTATGCCGCACCCACCCCCGCTCAGTATCGGGTAGATGCCCTAATCCGCCGACAATCTTCGAACTCGACCGAGCATCTCGGAGCTAGGCCCGCGATTCGGAACAGCCCAGCCCGGCCCACCAGCGAACCCCCGTGCGACAGCGACCATTACGGTCCTGGAATCGGCATATGGTGCGTTCGCGCACCGGCGGCCCCTTCGATGCCTGCGCCGAACCCCCCGAGGGGTCCTCCGTTCGTAGTTCCTGCGTTCGGCGCGTTGTTCGGGCAGTCTTGACTTTGTCGTCTGCCGATCAGGAGGCTGGGGCACTCGGGTGAGACAGCGCGATTCGAGCCGTTCCCGCTGGTCACCCGGTTCCGTTGGTAGCGTCAGCGCCATGGAGCTTCGTGATCTCGTAGCTCGAGCTGTACGCATCGGGGCAACACCCGGACTCCCAGCCTCCCCGGCCGAGCTCGCTGCGGCAGAGTCGCGACTGGGGGTCCGCTTCGATCACCAATACAGAGAGCTGATGTCGATCTGCAGCGGCATCGAGGCGATCGGTGGTTCCTTCCTGTACCCGGCCGATGAGCTCGGGGCCTCGCCACGATGGCTGGAGCGGACCGATTTTCTCGAGATCGAGTACTTCACCGGCGATCCGCCGGGCTTCGAGATGCGGAACTGGGAGATGATCGAACCGATCTTCCATCCGCCTCCGGCCGGACGAATTCATGTCCTGATCGGCGATGACGAATTGCAGCCCGAAGCCTTGGTATGCAACTTCTCCAGTACCGATCCCGACGCGCCGCCCGGGGATATCGCCCAGTGTCGCTACGAACCTCACATCCGTGGAGATCTCACCGAGACCTTGACCGAACTGATAGACGTTGCCGAAGAACTCGGCATGGATGACGGGCGCGTCGAGTCCGACCAGCACGATCGCGCAGACGTGTACTTCCAAATCGGCCGTCTGCTGCGAGGGATCTCGACACAGAACCGTGCGTACATTCGCCATGCCCTGTCGGCTCGATGGCGTCACGAGTTCGACCAGCGACCGGGCCAACCCGGCCTCAACGACCTCCGAGATTCCGTGTGCTGGCACCGGGTACCAGCCAAGATCGAACCGATCGAGTATGACCTGTGGGGATCGCCTCCGCATTCTGTGCGCGCCACGGCGACCATCCCCGAGGGCTGGTCGAAATCCCCGCTCGAGGCCGTCATCGGTGTCGTCAAGGAGAACACCGTGTGGCGGATCGACTCGTGGTCGTGGAATCGACCTGACGGATAGCGTTGCCATCTGACGGATGAATTCGCAGACACCCATACCCCAGAGAGCTATCCCTTGCGCCCGGAAACCCGTACAGTCGAGCTCCTGTTTGCGGGGCGCTGCTGCCACAGCGGGGTAAGGGGCACTCCCCTACCAGCGATTCCCCACCTCATCCTGAATCAACCGGCGGGTCGGTTCCCCGTACACAGCCTGATCACTCAGCGCCGCAAGCAGCAGCGTGCCCTGGATGACGACCGCTATTGATCAGCGACGCTCAGCACCGTCCGGCCATACGATGACGACAGGCACGCCTTTGCCGCGGGCCAGTTCGACGACGGTGCCGGTGCCGCCTTTCTCGCTGGGTTGGGAATCCCATACGGCGATCAGCGCATCGCAGGTGCCGACGAGCGCCTCGTTCGCGGCCTCGTATGCCTCGCGGCCAGCCTCGTCGAACTCCATTACCCGCACGGTGTCCGCGCACCGGATCAACTCATCGAACTGCTGGGCGTGATCGGGCTTGACCTTGCGCTCACGGTAGTTCCGTGACGGCAGCACGACCTCGAGTCGGCCGCCCGCGTCGAGTACGGCCTGCGCGAACACCGAGTCGGCACCGCGGGCGATACAGCTGACGCCGACAAGGTCGACCGCATCGCCGTGCTCGTCGAGGACACGGCGGATCTCGTCATAGATGAGCGGCACCGAGTCGGCGGTGATGTTCATATGTCCGGTCACACCGATGCGAGTCATGCCCACTTCTATACAGGTGCGGTGATATAGGGGCGCATCCTGTCGCGGAACTCGGCCACGACAGCGACGTCGGCGAGTTGGCTGGTTCGCTGGTACATCTCGCCGAGCTTTACCCGCACCCGGTCGGACGCAGTCCGTTCCACGGTGGTCAGAGCCTCGTGCCCGAGTCGACACGCTTCCTCGGCCTCACCCTCGATCAGACGAGCCTCGGCGATGCCGAGCTGATCGAGGGCGGTGCTGCGCAAGCGGTCCGGCCTGCGGAGCGCGATGGCCTGCCCAATGTATTCGGCGGCCGGTGCGGCGTACTCAGGGTTGCGCTGTGCCATCTCGAGCAGACGGCCCCCGGTGGTGCCTGCGAACTCGGCGGCGTCGAAATAGCCAATCCAGTGAACGCGGCGCACATCCGCGACACCGGGATCCCGCCCGGGCCGCCGGGCCGCCGCTCCTATGAGGTCAAGGCAGCCTGTTACGCGGGGACGTGGCGTGTCAGTATGAGCGTCACGGGCAGCATCCAGGGGCAGCCGTTCGTGTTCAGCAACTACTAACGGACCCGTGAAGTGCCGACAACGCAATGTCCGAGCCGATGAGAGGAATTCCGATGTCGATGGACGAGCGCACATCCCGGGGATTGCGGGACCAGATTCAGCCGATCGCCGAGGCGGTGGCCGCCAAGCTCGGGGCCGGGCACCCCGCGGTGGCGGCGCTGGAGTTGGCTGCGGCTGAGATCGCTGCCGCCGTGCCCATGCCTCGCCGGTACGCGGATTACGAGCCGCAGGTCGGGTAACCCGCATATCGTTCGATAGATCCGATGGCGGAACGCGCCGCACAAACGACGAACCGCCCCGTCCAGGGCGGTTCGTGTGTGGACACGGAGTGTGGACACAAGCAGACCAGTAGGGCGAAAACCCTATCTGACCTGCTCTGATAGTTGTGGAGCCTAGGGGAATCGAACCCCTAACCCCTGCCTTGCAAAGGCAGTGCTCTGCCAATTGAGCTAAGGCCCCGGACGGGGAAGAATCCCCGAAAGTTGTTCAGCGCGTGGTTACCTCGTGCCAGAGGTCCGCGTCGTTGCGCTGACGCAGTTTGCTGATTCCGAAAATCACCGCGGCAACGAGGCCGATCGTGAGGAGAAATTTCATGAATCCCACCCTACAGAGATATTCGGGAGTGGGCCTAGGAGGACTTGAACCTCCGACCTCTTCGTTATCAGCGAAGCGCTCTAACCGCCTGAGCTATAGGCCCTCATCTCGGTTCCGGGTGTCTCACCCGAACCGAGGCATGAGATTACCGTACGACTCCCCGAGTAACCAAAACGGCCGGTAGCGGGCTTGTACGAGCCCGCCGCCGGCCGCTTCGAGAGGTACTCCGATGCGAGTGGACTAGTCCGGATCGGCCAGGGTCACCTGGATGCCGCCGACCAGATCGGTGCAGTTGTTGTAGACGAACACGCCGACCGTGGACAGGGCGGTGAAAAGCACCACATTGATCATGCCGATGACACCGGCGTAACCGAAGACGGTGCCCGCGTCCACGATCGCCGAGGACGAGCCGCCGTCGGAGACGATGTCGGTGAAGGTGGAATTCATCCGCTCCCACACGCCCATGCCCTCGAGCACGAGGTACAGCAGGCCCACCGCGAGCATCCACACGAAGAACAGCGCCACGCTGATCACCAACGACACCTTCAGCGTGGACCACGGATCGATATGGCGCAGCTGCACCGTCGCCCGCAGTGGTTCACCGCTGGAGACGGCCTGCTGCACGGCCGCCGGAGCCGACGGCGACACCGGACCCCCGGCGACCGCCGCGGGAGCCTCCACATGCTGTGGCAGCGGATGCCGCAGATCGGACAGATCCGGCATGTCCTTGACCAGTTCCGGCCGCGCGATGCTGCGGGTCGGCCCGTCGATGCCGACGGACTTCACCATGGCGGCCTCCTTGCGGGCCGCCTTGGCGGCCAGGTCGGCCGTGGTGCGGGCATTGGACGCGCCCGCGTTCAGGCCGACCCCGGGCGCGGAGCCCGGGCGTCCCGCCACCGGTGCCTGGCCGGGACGGTAGAGGTTGGACTGCGGCTCCCGCTGCGGTAGCTGGGACCAGCCGCCCTCCTCGAACCGGGACGTGGTCTGCCCGTCACCGGGTGCCGGTTGCTCGGCGGCCTGATCCGGGGCGGCCTGCTCCGGATCGCTCCGACGTCCGGCGTTGCCATCCTGCGCGAAATCACCGGACTGGCCCGACATTTCAGGCGGTTGCGGCTGCCCTTCCGGCGATCCCGGCCGCGGAATGGGGCGCGGCGGAATCGGGGACGGTGCGATTCGCTCGGTCACACCGTTGGCATGCTGCCGCTGGTCATTCGGCTGATTCGGAGTGGTCAATGGTGAATCCTTCGATCCGTTGTGCCGCCGCTGCTGTCGAGAAAACTACTGCTTCGCCGAACCACTGGCATCTTCTTCACCGGAAACCGCGTCGGGCTCATCGGCGTTGCGCGCGATTGCGAGCAACGTAGCGCCCTCGCCCAGGTTCATCAATCGCACGCCCTTGGTCTGGCGTCCGGCCTTGCGCACCTGGTTGGCCGCCGTCCGGATCACACCGCCGCCGGAGGTGATGGCGTACAGCTCGTCGTCGTCGTCGACGATGAGCGCTCCGACCAGACTGCCACGTTTCTGGTCGTACTGGATGGTCAATACGCCCTTTCCACCGCGACCCTGCGCGGTGTACTCGTCCAGCGCCGTGCGCTTGGAGTAGCCGCCCGAGGTCGCGACGAGCAGGAAGCCCTGCTCACCCTCGTGCACCACGTTGAGCGACAGCAGTTCGTCGTCGGTGTTGAAGCGCATGCCCTGCACGCCGGAGGTGGCGCGGCCCATGGGACGCAGCACCTCGTCGTTGGCGGCGAAGCGGATCGACTGGCCGTGTGCGGAGACGAGCAGCAGGTCGTCATCGGCGGCACACAGCGCGGCACCGACCAGTTCGTCCTCGTCGCGCAGGTTCACCGCGACGATGCCGCCGCTGCGGTTGGAGTCGAAATCGGTCAGCCTGGACTTCTTCACCAGGCCCTTGCGGGTGGCGAGCACCAGGTAGGGCGCGTCCTCGTAGGACTTGATCTGGATGACCTGGGCGATCTTCTCGTCCGGCTGGAAGGCCAGCAGATTCGCCACGTGCTGGCCGCGCGCGGTGCGGTTGGCCTCGGGCAGCTCGTACGCCTTGACCCGGTACACCCGGCCCTTGTTGGTGAAGAACAGCAGCCAGTCGTGCGTGCTGGTGATGAAGAAGTGCTTGACGATGTCGTCCTGCTTGAGACCCGCGCCCTGCACGCCCTTGCCGCCGCGCTTCTGCGAGCGGTACAGGTCGGTCTTGGTGCGCTTGGCGTAACCGGTCTCGGTAATGGTGACGACCACGTCCTCGCGGGCGATCAGATCCTCGTCCGCGACGTCACCGTCGGAGGCGATGATCTTGGTGCGCCGGTCGTCGCCGTGCTTGTCGACGATTTCGGCCAGCTCGTCGCGCACGATCGCGCGCTGCCGCTCCGGCCGCGCCAGAATGTCCTTCAAATCGGCGATCTCGGCCTCGATCTTGGCCAACTCGTCGAGGATCTTCTGCCGTTCCAGGGCGGACAGGCGGCGCAGCTGCATATCGAGAATGGCCGTCGCCTGGATCTCGTCGATATCGAGCAGCTGCATCAAGCCGGTACGGGCCGTCTCGGTGTCGGCCGAGCGGCGGATCAGGGCGATCACGGCATCCAGCTGATCCAGGGCCTTCACCAGACCGCGCAGGATGTGGGCGCGTTCCTCGGCCTTGCGCAGCAGGTACTTGGTACGCCGGACGATCACGTCCAACTGGTGATTCACGTACAGGCGAATCATCTGGTCCAGACGCAGCGTGCGCGGCACGCCGTCCACGATGGACAGCATGTTCGCGCCGAAGCTGGTCTGCAGCTGGGTGTGCTTGTAGAGGTTGTTCAGCACCACCTTGGCGACCGCGTCACGCTTGACCGTGATGACGATGCGCATGCCCACGCGATCCGAGGACTCGTCGTGGATGTCGGCGACACCGGCGATCTTGGCGTCCTTCACCTGCTCGGCGATCGAGTTGATGAAGTTGTCGGTGTTGACCTGGTAGGGCAGCTCGGTGATGACGATCGTGGTGCGACCCCGATTGTCCTCCTCGATCTCCACCACACCACGCATCTTGATCGAGCCGCGGCCCGTCGTGTACGCGTCGTGAATGCCCTGGGTGCCCACGATCAGACCCGCGGTCGGGAAGTCCGGGCCCTTCACCCGCTCCATGCACGCGGCGAGGGTGGACTCCTCGTCGGCGAGGTGATTGTCCAGCGCCCAGTAGATGGCCTCGGCGAGTTCGGTCAGGTTGTGCGGCGGGATATTCGTCGCCATACCGACCGCGATGCCGTTGCTGCCGTTCATGAGCAGCACCGGCACGCGGGCCGGGAGCACCACCGGCTCCTGCGTCTTGCCGTCGTAGTTCGGCAGGAAATCGACCGTCTCGTGGTCGATTTCGCGCAGCAGCTCCATGGCCAGCGGGGTCAGGCGGCATTCGGTGTAGCGCATGGCGGCCGCGCCGTCGTTGCCGCGCGAACCGAAGTTGCCCTGACCATCCACCAGCGGGTAGCGCAGCGACCAGGGCTGCGCCATGCGCACCAGGGTGTCGTAGATGGCCGTGTCACCGTGCGGGTGGTAGTTGCCCATGGTGTCGGCGACCGGGCGAGCCGACTTCACATAGCTGCGATCGGGCCGATACCCGTTGTCGTACATCGCGTACATGATCCGGCGGTGCACCGGCTTCAGACCGTCGCGCACCTCGGGTAGCGCGCGGCCCACGATCACGCTCATGGCGTAGTCGATGTAGGAGTTCTGCATCTCCTGCTGGATGTCGACCGGTTCGATCCGGTCGCCACCCGACGGGGGCAGGGAGGTCTCAGTCATGAATTGGTCTCCGTGGGAAGTCTGGTGGGGTGGTGGATGTGGGGCCTAGGGGAATCGAACCCCTGGGGACCACCTCCCCTACACATCGAGGAAGCGGACATCCTTGGCATTGCGGGTGATGAAGCTGCGCCGAGCCTCGACGTCCTCGCCCATGAGGACCGAGAACAGCTCATCGGCGGCCGCCGCGTCATCCAGGGTGACCAGGCGCAGCACCCGCACGCTCGGATCCATGGTGGTCTCCCACAGCTCCTTCGGGTTCATCTCGCCGAGACCCTTGTAGCGCTGCACGCCGTCGTCCTTGTTGATCTTCTTGCCCGCGGCCAGGCCGCGCTCCAGCAGACCGTCGCGCTCGCGGTCGGAGTAGGCGAACTCCGGATCCGACCGCTGCCACTTGAGCTTGTACAGCGGCGGCTGCGCCAGGAATACGTGCCCGTGCTCGACCAGCGGCCGCATGAAGCGGAACAGCAGGGTCAGCAGCAGGGTGGAGATGTGCTGACCGTCCACGTCGGCGTCGGCCATCAGCACGATCTTGTGATAGCGCAGCTTGCTGATGTCGAACTCGTCGTGGATGCCGGTGCCGAAGGCCGTGATGATCGACTGGACCTCGTTGTTCTTGAGCACCTTGTCGATGCGCGACTTCTCGACATTGATGATCTTGCCGCGCAGCGGCAGGATCGCCTGGTACATGGAGTCGCGGCCGGATTTCGCCGAGCCACCGGCGGAGTCGCCCTCCACGATGTAGATCTCGGACTTGCTCGGATCCTTGGAGCGGCAGTCCGCCAGCTTGCCGGGCAGTCCGCCCAGATCGGTCGCGCTCTTGCGCCGCACCAGCTCCCGCGCCTTGCGGGCGGCCACGCGCGCCTGCGCCGACGACACCGCCTTCTGCACGATGGTCTTGGCATCGGCCGGATTGGCCTCGAACCAGTGCGTCAGATGCTCGTTGCAGGTGCGCTGCACGAACGACTTGACCTCGGTATTGCCGAGCTTGGTCTTGGTCTGGCCCTCGAACTGCGGGTCGGCGACCTTCACGCTCACGATGGCGGCCAGCCCCTCGCGGATGTCGTCGCCGGTGAGGTTGCCGTCCTTCTCCTTGAGGAGCTTCTTGTCCTTCGCGTACTTGTTCACCACCGTGGTGAGCGCGGCGCGGAAACCCTCCTCGTGGGTGCCGCCCTCATGGGTGTTGATGGTGTTGGCGAAGGTGTGCACCGACTCGGAGTAGCCGGAGTTCCACTGCATGGCCACCTCGAGCTCGTGCCCGGTGCCCTTGCCGGTGAACGACACGATCGAGTTGTGGATCGGCGTCTTGGTCCGGTTGATGTGCTTGACGTAGTCCTCGAGACCGCCCGGGTAGTGGTAGGTCCGGGTCTTCACCTTCGGCTCGGCGGGCGGCGTGTTCTCGTCGAGATGTTTGGGCGCCTCGGCGGTCTCGCTCACCACCTCGTCGGTGATCTCACTCTCGGAGACCCGCTCGTCGGTCAGGGTGATGGTGAGGCCCTTGTTCAGGAACGCCATCTCCTGCAGGCGGCGCGCGACCGTCTCGAAGTTGTAGACGGTGGTCTCGAAGATGTTCGGATCCGCCCAGAAGGTCTGGGTGGTACCGGTGCGCTTGGTGGCGTCGCCCTTGATGAGCTTGCCCGGCTTGGAGTCCTTGTACTCCTGGCTCCAGTGGTAGCCGTCGCGGTCGATCTCCACGTGCATGCGGGTGGACAGCGCGTTCACCACCGAGATGCCGACGCCGTGCAGGCCGCCGGACACCGCGTAGGCGTCGGAGTCGAACTTGCCGCCCGCGTGCAACTGGGTCATGACGACCTCGACGGTCGGAATGCCCTGGGCGTGCATCTCCACCGGGATACCGCGGCCGTCGTCGACGACTCGGACGCCGCCGTCGGCCAACAGGGTCACATCGACGCGGGAGGCGTATCCCGCCATCGCCTCGTCGACGGAGTTGTCCACGACCTCCCAGATCAGGTGGTGCAGACCGCGCTCACCGGTGGAGCCGATGTACATGCCGGGACGCTTGCGGACGGCTTCGAGGCCCTCCAGGACCGTGATGTTGGAGGCACCGTAGTCCTGGTTTCCCGCTTTGCCCGGGGTGGAGCCGCTTGCGTTGGAGTCGTTGGCAGCCACTGCTCGGTAGCTCTCCTTACTTGCTGATCCTCTCGACACAGCGCGAGACGACACACGTGGGACCCCGAATCCTGTCTGCTCGAGAATTACGGGTCCACGCGCGGGCTCTGCGGAACGCGCCGGAGATATCGCCGCTAGTTACCCCACCATCCTACTGGCAGACCCGACACAGAATGCACCTATGACACCCCTGAGTGGGCCACAGATGCATGAAATCGATCGGCGAAGGGTCAGGAGATAGGCGGACCGGGTTCCAAAGCGTTCAGCGGGCAACTGGAACGTCGCCACAGAAGACGCGACAAAGTTCACCAGCGACTCGCTGGACAGCCGGAGGGATTCCGGTGTCGCGAACCCCCGGGACACCCCCGAGCCTAGCCGGTCGCACCGACGAATTCAGCCCACGTTCCACGTGAAACTCGCCGCTGACCAGGAACTCTCGAATTCGACGGGATGGTGACGGCGTGTGAACGGACCGATCCGACGATCCCCAGCCCATCCGCCCTCGGGCAAGGGCGGCGCATTCGAAGGCCCGACGCCACGAGGGCCGCCGTCAAGCGGGTCCGCACCACTGCCACAGCAGGCGCGGTCGAGTGACGCGGCCGAATCCGCCCCGGTGTGCGAGTGGTGGCGACTACCCGTAGGTGTCGCGCGGGCCGCGGCCCTTGATGTGGCGGTCGCCCTTGCGCCAACTGGGGGCCACCGGGCCGTTGATGCGCAACGAGGTGACCACGCCCTGGCCGACCGCGCGATTGATCTTGGCGAGGATCTGGGATTGCAGCATGCGCAGCTGCGTGGCCCAGGCGGTGGACTCGGCCTGAATGCTGAGCACCCCGTTCTCCAGGGAAACCGGGTGCGCGTGCGACGCGATGTCCTCCCCCACCACCGACTCCCAGCGACCGAAGACCATGCCCTCGGCGACCTTGCCGGACCAGCCGCGATTGCGCGCGAGCGCTCCCGTCAGCGCCGACAGCGCCTGCGGGTC
>NZ_JASCXP010000085.1:0-21148 GCF_030010695.1 Nocardia sp. CC201C | reverse complement strand
GGGCGGTTCGGGGGCCGAGCCCTGCCGAACCGGGTCTGCGTTACGAACCAAGGAAGCCCAGCGGTGACGCACCGCAGGTGGCGCTGCCGGTCAGGGTCGGCTGGCGGACATCGACCTTGAGTTCCCAGGCTGAGCCCTGGAGCACGGCCAGGGTGTGGGTGCCCGCGAAGGTCGGCGTCCACTGGATGGTGGCCTTGCCGTTGACCGGTTTGACCGGACTGCCCTTGATGACGCGGCCGCTGTCGTGGAACCAGACCTCGAACCAGTGGTCCACGGTCGCGGTGATCTCGTAGGTGCAGGCCTCGTAGATGGTGCGGGCGTTGACCGACAGGCCGGTGGGGACGGCGGTCGCGTAGGGCGCCGTCATCGCCGCCGAACAGGCCATCGCGGCCAGGGCGGTGACGCCGACACCGGCCCGCCGCGCGATGTGCTTGTTCACGGACTTCGTCATGGATAACTCCTCGGGTGCCTACCGCATCAGATGCGGACCAGCGAACCCTAGCGAGCGTCCAGTTGGCCGCGTGGCGCTTTCGGGAAAATACTGAAACAAGTTCCAGTCACATAGCTCAGTGCAGTGTGACATGCCAGACGACCGCCGCCGCCAACGCCCCCGCACCGTTCACGGCCCAGTGGAAGGCGATCGGCGCGAGCAGGCTCCCGCTGCGCCGCCGCAACCAGGTGAAGATCGCGCCCGCGACGGCCGTGACGAGTACGGCGAGCGCGATGCCGAGCACCTGCCCGAGCGGCCCGCCGCCGAGGAAGCTCGACAGGCCCTTGTTCCCGCTGGTCAGTCCCAAGGACGAGGCGATATGCCAGAGTCCGAAAAGCAGTGACCCAGCCATGAATACGCCGCGGGCCGCGAAGATCCGGTCCAGCGTTCCGTGTAGCACGCCTCGGAAGGCCAGCTCCTCGGGAATCGCGGTCTGCAACGGAATGACGACCATGGACGCGATGAGCGCGCCCGAAATGGTGGCGTACCGATCGGCCAGGAAGAACGGCCGGGTGATCGGCAGCGCCGCGCCGATGGCGACCGCGGCCAGCACCACCCCGACCGCGCCGAGCGCCCACAGCGAACCGGTGCGCCAGTGTCGCGGGGAGAGTCCGAGGTCGCTCCAGCTCAGCCCGCGACGGCGCACCATGGCCAGCAGAATCACCGCGGCAATGGGCACCGTGACGATATTGGCCCAGGCGGTGGTGAAGTGTGCGATGAGATTCGTGCCGGTCAGCACGACGATGACAACGGCGACGTCGATATACGCGTGCAGCCTTCGGGGCTGCGGGACCGTCGGAGCCGGGCTGACGGCGACCGCGCCGTTATCATTTCGAGACATCGCGGCCAGTCTACGTTCATATCCTGAGAACGCACCCGGATGTGGCGAACTGCGCGCTAGTTCTCAGGCCCCGCCCAGCCGCGTGGATCATCCCACGCCTGAAGCGTCCGTTTCGTCGTGAACCGGCGCGGCTCCCGCGTCACCGGATCGATGAATTCGAGTGCGGAAGCGAGCAGTTGGAGCGGCCGGGTGAAATCGTCGACGGGTTTGTCGGTGAGTTCGGGATAGAAGTCGTCGCCGAGAATCGGCACCCCGAGTCCGTTCATGTGCAGCCGCAGCTGATGGGTGCGCCCGGTGCGCGGCAGCAGTCGGTAGCGGCCCAGCCCGTCGCGATGCTCGAGCAGTTCCACCCGGGTTTCGGCATTGGGCTCGCCGTCCACCTCGTACGCCTGCAGCACCTGCCGCTCCTTGACGATGCGGCTGCGCACCACGCGCGGCAGTTCCAGATGCGGGTCGAAGCGCGCGATCGCCTCGTACTCCTTGTGGACGAGTCGCCGGTGGAACAGGGTCTGGTACGCCCCGCGCCGGGCCGGATCGACGACGAACAGCACGAGCCCGGCGGTGACGCGGTCGAGCCGGTGGGCCGGAACGAGATCGGGTAGGTCGAGCTCCCGGCGCAGCCGCACCAGGGCGGTTTCGAGGATGTGCTGGCCGCGTGGAATGGTTGCCAGGAAGTGCGGTTTGTCGGCAACCAGGATTGATTCGTCCCGGTGCACGATGCCGATGTCGAACGGCACGGGCGTTTCGTCGGGCAGATCCCGGTGGAACCAGATCGCCCCGCCGGGCACGTAGGGCGCGTCGGGGGCGAGGGGACCCTCGAGGTCCACGATCCCGCCCTCGCGCAGCAGTTCGTCGATGCGGCGCGCGGGTACGCGCGGCAGCCGCTCCACCAGATGGTCGCGAACGGTCGCCCAGTGGCCGTCCTCCGGTAGTCGCAACCGGGCCGGGTCGAGCCCGTGCCGCTTGGGTAGCGGCGGTTGCTGCCTGCGTCTCACCGGCTCGACCCTATCGGGGTGGGCCGAGCGGTGATCTCGCAGGTGGGGGCGGGTGTGGACGGCGTCACGCGGAACCCGCGCGGCCGGCGCGCTCAGAAGCCGCGCAGCCGGTCGGGTCGTATCCGCACGACGACCGAGTACGAGGAGTAGAACTGCTCGTCGGTCATCTTGATATCCACCATGCCCCGGGTGTACTTGCGCGTGTACTGCACGATCTCGGGCGGTGTCGCGCCCTCGGGATCGATCCGCGCGTCACCGGTGACGATGACGATGTCACCGCCGCTCTCGGCGCTGTTGAGGTGCAGCGAAACCCGCGGATTGCGGGCGATATTGCGCAACTTGGCCTGATCGGGCTGACTGAAGACGAGGAATTCGGTGCCGTCCCACAGGAACCACACCGGATTGGGCTGTGGCGTGCCGGACGATCCGACCGTGGTCAGCCAGGCCACGGTGTCCTTCCGGAACCGCTCGGTGACGTGCTTGCCGAACTCGGTGCCCGGGTCTACGACGGGCTCATGCGAGGAACGGGCGTCGGTCGTGGTCATGCCACCGTCAACGCCCGTCCGTGCGAGGGGATTCCGGTGTTCAGGATTTCGGTTCGAGGGTGCGGTTCAGGACGGAGTCGCGCGGATTCATCGGTCTGGGCAAGCGGGAGTCCGGTAGATAAGGTAAGCCTATGCAAATATTGGGGCGGGATCGCGAGACGGCGGGCTGACGCCGAACAGGAGGGCAGGAGAACCGGTGGACACACTTCTGGTGGTCGGTGCGGGGCCGAAGGCCATGGCGGTGGCGGCGAAATCGCACGTGCTGCGGCGGCTCGGCCTGCCCGCGCCGCGGGTGATCGTGGTGGAAGCCCATGCGGTGGGCGGAAACTGGCTGCCCAGCGGCGGGTGGACCGACGGTCAGCACCGCCTGGGCACCAGCCCGGAGAAGGATGTCGGCTTCCCCTACCACTCCACCTGGGCGCGCGGTCACAATCAGGCGATCGACGAGGGCATGACCGCCTTCAGCTGGACCGCGTTCCTGATCGAGCACGGCACCTACGCCGAGTGGATCGACCGCGGTCGCCCCAGCCCGCAGCACCACGTCTGGGCCAAATACCTCCAGTGGGTGGGCCGCAAGACCGATATGGAACTGGTGCTCGGCACCGTGCGCACCATTGCCGCCGCCGATGGCGGCTGGCTGGTGACGGTGGCCGACGCCGCGCGCGAGACCTGCGAAATCGATTGCGACGCGGTCATGATCACCGGTCCCGGACGCAGCGACCGGGCGCTGGCCGACCATCCGAAGGTGTTGAGCATCGCCGAGTTCTGGGATCTGGCCGGCAAGCGCCGCCTGCCGCCCTCCTCGCGGGTGGCGGTGATCGGCGGCGGCGAGACTGCGGGGTCCGCGCTCGACGAGCTGGTGCGGCACGAGATGCTGTCCATCTCGGTGATCACCCCGAAGGCCACCATCTACACCCGGGGCGAGGGCTATTTCGAGAATTCGCTCTTCAGCGACCCCGTCCGATGGAGTTCGCTGGGCATGGCCGAGCGGCGCGACGTGATCCGCCGGACCGATCGCGGCGTGTTCTCGGTGCGGGTGCAGGAAACGCTGTTGGGGGACAATCGCGTTCATCATCTTCAGGGCCGCGTGGTGCGCACCGTCGATCAGGGCGACGGCGTCGCGGTGACGCTGCGCAACGAGCTGCGACCGGATCAGGTGCACGCCTACGACCTGGTGGTGGACGCCACCGGCGGCGATCCGCTGTGGTACCTGGAGTTGCTCGACGCGGGCGCGACGGATCTGCTCGAACTGGCGGTGGGCGGGCCGATCACGCAGGAGCGGGTGGAGGCGGCCATCGGCTACGACCTGGCGGTCGCCGATCTCGACAACAAGCTCTATCTGCCGAATATGGCGGCGCTGGCGCAGGGCCCCGGATTCCCGAATCTCAGCTGCCTGGGCGAACTTTCGGACCGGGTGCTGCGGACGGATCAGGGCCGTCGCCGGAATTCGGTCCGCGCCGGGGCCGCCGTCGTCGGGTAGCCGCGCCGCCGTGTGGCACGCTGCTGGCCGCTCGGGCCGGTATTCCCGGCGGAACCGCCGGCCCGGAGCGATCGGGTTCCGGGCCGCTGCTGCAACGCGAAACGCCTCGTCCGCCACTCGTGCGGCGGTGGCCGAGGCGCGATCGGATTCAGCGCAGGGTCGGCACGTCCCCGCCGGCCCGTGGCAGGGTGTACAGCGAGATACGGCGATCGGGGCGAATATCGAAGTCGCCCAGGTGTATCCAGCCGTTCTTCGTCAGCGCCCTGCGCATGGGCGCGTTCCGGTGGTCGGGGTCGCACATCATCCGGCGGCACTCGGGTTCGGCGGCGAAGACCCTGGTCGCGAGCTCCCGCATCCAGGCCGACATCACCCCGCGTCCGATGAGTTTCGTCTCGGCGGTGGCGATGTGGAAGCCCATATCGCGCGGGTCGGCGGCGTACAGGGTGCCGATCTCGTCCTTGGCGGGCCGGTACAGCTCGACGTAGGCGACCTCTTGGCGGCCCAGTTCGGGCAGGTCGGCCGCGGTGAAGTCGTAGCCGAGAATGCATGGCCGGGAGAAGGTTCCGGCCAACTGGGCGGCGCAGTCGTCGCGGCGCTGGGCCGAGGGCCAGTCCTGTTCCCAGGTCTCGACCAGGTGCGGCCGGTGCATCCATTCGGTGATGAGTTCCGGGTCGGCCCCGTCGGCATCGACGATCCGCAGGTCGAAGGGATGGTCGAAGTCGGGAACGACGGGTGCGGGCGCGGTGCGGACGTTCTCGGGAATGTCGGTCAGCTCGCGCTTGAGCACGTACGTCCGGTTCATAGGGGTGGAGCTCCGTTCGGTCGTTACCTCGATCACTCGGTTGGTAAGGATAGCCTATGCTAATTCGCATGTCGGTTACCGCCAGCCCCGCCCCGGACCGCCACCCGCTGTCGGTAGGCCAGCGGCGCATGTGGTTCCTCCAGACCCGCGATCCCGAGGACACCACGCTGAACATCTGCGTGGCCTACCGCCTGTCGGGTGCGCTGGACGTCGCACGGCTGCGCGCCGCCGTCGACACGGTCGCCGCCCGCCACGACGTGCTGCGCACCACCTACGGGGTGGATGCCGAAGGGGAACCGTATCAGGTTCGCTCCGAGGGGATTTCGGTTCCGTGGCAGACACACGACGTGAGCGGACTGCCCCCGGCGGACCGGACCCGCCGGGTGGCGGTGCTGGCGCGCCGCGAATTCGCGCGCTGCTTCGACCTGGCCGCGGAACCCCCGCTGCGCCCGACCCTGGTGCGCACGGCCGCCACGGAACACGTGCTACTACTGGCGGTGCACCGCATCTGCTGGGACGACGACTCCTGGCCGGTGTTCTTCGCCGAGGTCGACGCCGCCTACAACGGCCACGAGATGGCGGCCCTGCCAGCGCGATTCATCGATATCGAGGGCACCCTCGCCGCCCGAGCCGAAGTCAACGCCGCCGAAATCAATGCGGCGGTTGATCGCTCCGCCACCGGCACCGCCGACACCGCCGCCTTCGACACCGCTGCCGTCGTCAACGTCGCCGCTCCCGCTGCCGCTGGTCTTGCCCGCGTTACCGATGTTGCCCCTCCCGCTGCTGCTGGTGCCGCCCGCGGTGCTGCTGGTGCCGCTCCCGCTGCTGGTGCCGCTCCCGGTGTAGACGACACCGCCCGCGCTGCCCATGACACCGCCCGTGCTGCCGATAGCGCCGCCCGCGCAGCCGACGACACCGACGATGCGGCCGCTATCGCCTACTGGCGGTCCGTGCTGCGTCCGCTGCCCGATCCGCTGCTGCTGCCCGGCTCCGCCGTGATGAACCCGTCCAAGCGGGCCGACCGCGCCACCATCGCGCTACCCCGTGACCTGCTCGACCGGGTCGACTCCTACGCGCGTGACCACGCCGCCACACCGTTCGCGGTGCTGCTGGCCGTGTATGCCGCGTTGGTCGAGCGTTACACCGCCGCAGGCGATTTCCTCGTCTCCATCCCGGTCACCAACCGGCGCTCGGCCGCCGCCCGTCGGTTGATCGGCTACTTCGGCAATACGCTGCTGCTCCGCCTGACCCCGCATTCGGCCGCCACCTTCGGCGGGCTCGTCGCCGCTACCGAGCGACACTGCCGGGAGGCCCTCGCACATCGCGGTGTCGGCATCGATCGCATTGTGCGCGAAGCCAATCCGGAGCGGGTGGCCGGACGCGACGGCATGGACCAGCTGGTGCGGCTCGGCTTCAGTACCCGGGAGAGCACCCACGGGTTCACGCTCGATGGTGTCACCTCCACCCGCCTCGACGAACTCGGTGCGCCCACGGCGCAGGTGCCGCTGGCGCTGGCCGTGGTCACCGACGGTGCGGGGGATGCGCTGGTGGAGGCCGAATACCAGGTGGACGTGCTGACCCGCCCCATGGTGGAGTCCATGCTCGAGCACTATGTGCGGCTGCTGGACAGCGCGCTGGCCGCACCGCACCGCCGCATCGGCGATCTGGACATGCTCGGCGCACGCGACCGCGACGCCGTCCTCGCCGCCTCGCGCGGTGCGGTCGCGGATATCGCGCCCACCACCATGGTGGCCCTGTTCGAGCGCAGTGTCGCCGCCGCGCCGCACACCCTGGCGCTGGTCTCCGATACCGCCGAACTCACCTACGCCGCACTCGACCGCCGGGTGAACAGGTTGGCGCACTGGCTGATTCGCCGGGGTGTCGGCGCCGAGGACCTGGTCGGCCTGCGCCTGGGGGCCTCGATCGAATTCCTGGTGGCCGTCTACGCCGTATTGAAGGCCGGTGCCGCGTACCTGCCCATCGATCCGGCCGACCCCGCCGACCGCGTCGACTACCTGATCGAGGATGCGGGCCCGTGCCTGGTGCTGGGCCGCGCGGAGCTGGAACTCGCGGAGGAGCTGGCCGCCGCGCTGCCGGAGTCCGCGCCCACCGATGCCGATCGGGTGCGGCCGCTACGTCCGGCCAATCTGGCCTATGCCATCTACACCTCGGGGTCGACCGGCAGGCCCAAGGGTGTTCCGGTCGCGCACGCGGCCATCGCCGAGCATGTGCTGAGTTTCATCGCCGACTGGGGGATGACCTCCGACGACCGATTGCTGCAATCGTCGTCGGTCGGCTTCGATGCCTCGCTGCTCGACATCTTCGTCACGCTAGCCCTCGGCGCTCGGTTGGTGGTGCCGAAACCCGGTGCGTTCCAAGACATGCGCTATGTCGCGGAGCTGATCGCCGAGCGGGGCGTCACGGTGCTGCACATGGTGCCGTCCCTGCTGAGCACCTTCCTGCAACTGCCCGAGATCAGCGCATGGCGGGCGCTGCGCCGGGTGCCGGTCGGCGGTGAGCCGCTGCCCGGCGAGGTGGCCGACCGGTTCGCCGGTGTCTTCGACGCCGAATTGCGCAATCACTACGGGCCGACCGAGGCGGTCGTCTGCGCCACCCATATGCCGGTGGACGGACCGATGGGCCCCGGTATCGTGCCCATCGGCATCCCCAATCGGAATGTGCACGCCTACGTGCTGGACGCGGCGCTGCACCTGGTGCCCGCCGGTGTGGTGGGTGAGCTGTATCTGGGCGGTGCGCAGCTGGCCCGCGGCTATCTCGGCCGTCCGGGTTCGACCGCCGCGAGTTTCGTGGCCGACCCGTTCACGCCCGGAGCCCGGCTGTACCGCAGCGGGGATCTGGTGCGCCGCAACGAGTTCGGCGAGCTGGAGTTCGTCGGCCGGGCCGACGAGCAGGTGAAGGTGCGCGGCTACCGCATCGAACTCGGTGAAGTGGAGGCCGCGCTGTCCGCGCACGCCGCGGTGGCCCGCTGTGTCGTGCTGGTCGCCGACGATCCGGCCACCGGCCCGATGCTCGCCGCGTACCTGGTGCCGGCACCCGACCGGACCGTCGATATCGAGCGGGTCCGCGCGCATGCCGCCGCGGTGCTCCCGGACTACATGGTGCCGCGCGCCTTCGCGGTGGTCGACGAGATCCCCCGGACGGCCAGCGGCAAACTCGACAAGCGCGCCCTGCCCGCGCCGCACGGTGTCGTGCGTCGCCGTCGGCACCGCGAGCCCGCCACCGACGCCGAACGTCGCATGTGCGCGCTGTTCGCCCGCCTGTTCGCGCGCGATCGGGTCGGCGCCGACGACTCCTTCTTCGACCTGGGCGGCCACTCCCTGCTCGTCACCCGCCTGGCCGCCCGGATCCGCGCCGAATTCGGGGTGGAGCTGCCGGTGCGCACCATTGTGGACATGCCCACGGTCGCCGAACTCGCGGCGGCGGTGGTGGACCGGACGGCGTCGGCCCGTCCCCAGGAGCCGCCGAACCGGGCCGCCACGATCGCCCCCGCGTGATACCGCGCCGACGCCAGGCCGCGAGTCCCGGAATCGAGACGTGCGACCGCTCGGCTCGGGTGACAGCCGCGGTCAGTGCGTGACCAGCCGCCAGTCCTCGGGCAGGTTGGAGGCGGTGACGCGGTCGCCCTCCACGGTGAGGTCGATCACCGTGCCGCCCAGCCGCAGATCGGTGAGTTCGACGCTGCCCCAGCGGGCGGGCAGGTGCGGCAGCACCGTGAGGGTGCGCCGCGGGACATCGGGCTCCAGCCCCAGGAACGAGCGCACCAGCAGCAGCGGCGCCGCGCTCGCCCACGCCTGGGGTGAGCAGGAGGTGGGGTAGGGGACGGGTGCGGCGAACCGCGAACGCGGGAAACCGCAATACAGTTCGGGCAGTCGCCCACCGAATGCCCCGGCCGCGGCGAGCAGGCCCTCCGCCAGTTCGGTGGCCAGTTCGATGGCCCCGGGCAGATGCCGGTACCGCAGCAGACCGGCGACGGCGATGGCGGTGTCGTGCGGCCAGACCGAGCCGTTGTGATAGCTCATCGGGTTGTACGCGCCCATATCGGAGGCCAGGGTGCGCAGCCCGAAGCCGGTGCTCATCTCCGGGCTCGCCAAGCGCTCGATCACCTGCGCGGCGTGCTCGTCGGAGGCGATGCCCGACCACAGGCAGTGGCCGATATTGCTGGTGAGCGCGTCCAGGCGGCGTTTGTTACGGTCCAGAGCGACCGCGAACCAGCCTCTTTCGGGCAGCCAGAAGGCTTCGGCGAATTTGGTGCGCAGTTCGGCGGCCCGGTCGCGTAGATGTCCTGCGGTGGTCGCGTCGCCGAACTCGTCGGCCAGTTCGGCCCGTGCCAGCAGCGCGGCATAGGCGTAGCCCTGTACCTCGCACAGTGCGATCGGCGGTTCGGGCACATGTCCGGTCGCGTCGTTGATGCCGTCGAAACTGTCCTTCCAGCCCTGGTTGAACAGGCCCCGGTCGGTGGCGCGGCGGTATTCCACGAAACCGTCCCCGTCGCGGTCGCCGTAGTCGGTGATCCAGGTGAGCGCGGCGTCGGCGGCGGGCAGCAGCGCCCGCACCGATTCGGTATCCGCGCCCCAGCGCCGCGCCTGCGCCAGCAGCATGACGAACAGCGGCGTGGCGTCCACGGTTCCGTAGTACGTCTCGCCGCCCAGCACCGCACCGCTGGCCGGACCGCGCCGCATCTCGTGCATGATGCGCCCGGGTTCCTCCTCGGTCAGTGGATTCACCCGCTTCCCCTGCATCTCCGCGAGCTGCTGCATGGTGCCCAGCGCCAAATTCACGTCCAGGGGCAGCGCCATCCACGCGGTGAGCAGGCTGTCGCGGCCGAAAAGGGTCATGAACCAGGGCGCACCGGCCGCCACGAACGGTCGGCCGCCGCGCATATCGTCGTGGATCTGCAACGCCCCCAGATCACTCTCGGTGCGTTCCAGCACCCAGGCCAGTTGCGGATCGGCGGCGGTGATCGTGGTGGCGGTATCCCGCCAGGCCGCGATCTTGCGGCTCGGCTCGCTGAATTCGTAATGCGCCCCGGGATGCGGCGAGGAATGGATGGGCTGGCTGCCGATGGTCGGCTGGGCCAGGATCTCGGTCCGCCACGTGCTTCCGGCGGGCACCACCACCCGCCAGGACAGCGAACCGGGCAGTACCGCCGGGGTTTCCGACGAGGTCACCACCACGCCGCGCGCGCGGTCCGAGCGGTCGTTGAGCAGCAGTTCGACATCGGCCACCAGTACCTCGGCCCGGCTGTGGCCGGTGCGGCCCTCCTTGACCGCGAACAGGTCCACGAAGTCGGCGTCCACATGCAGTTGCAGATCGACGGCGGTGGTTTCGCGTCCCAGGTTCTCCACGGTGATGGTCTCGTGCAGCGCCTCGGCCAGCAGTCGCTCCCGCACGATGAGCACCGTGCTGTCGGCCGCGCCGGCCCGGGGCGGCCGGCGCAGTATGAATCGGGCGGTGAACGCCTCCGGGCTCAGCACCGACAGCGGTTCGGCCCGCTGCCCGTCCACGCGCAGCTCCCAGCGCGACAGCACCCGGGCGTCCCGATAGAACAGCCCGTGCGGGGTGTCCGGCTCGACATCGCCGAGCCGGTCCGAGAGGCAGAAGGTGCTGCCCTCCACCAGGGTGACGGTGCCACCGCCGCCACCCAGGGTCGACGGCTCGCCGGCATTGAGCGCGGCGGGCGTCTCTCCGATCATGCAGAACCTCCCGTCGGGGCGTCCCTCCCGCTCTCCGGTGCGCTACCGGTCTCGGGGTTCGACGCGGAACCTGTTGCCTTGTCGACTCTCTTCACGCCGCGGCCACGCTTGGCGGCGGACCGCGCCACGGCGCGCCGTGTCCGCGTGCGCTCGCCCCCGGACGTTCCCGGGTGTGCGGCCGTTCCCGCCGTCCGCTCCACGGCCTCCCCGGAATCGGGGATCGCCGCAATCGAGCCGAGGGCGGGCAACCCGCTCTCGATCACCGTATCCGGGAATGTCGGCGGCCGGGTGTCGTCGAGCGATCCCGACCCGATGCGCGGGGCGCGGGTTCCGCCGATGGTGCCAGACCCCGTGCGCGAGATCTTGTTCGGAACATCGCTCGAGACAACATCATTCGGGTGGCGAGGGCTTGCGACCGGATCGGCGGCGATGGCGGGTCCGCCCGGAGTGCGCGCAGGTCCGTACGGAGTCAAAGCGCCTCCGATCGGAGCTTCAATGCTTCCGAGTGGAATGTAAGGTAGTCCATTCGGAGTGCCTGTCAGGTCCGAATTGCCTGCTGGAACGGGCGCGCTCGCCGGATCGGGTGTTCGGCGGGCCGGATTCGCGCCTGCCACGGACCGCTGCCCGCGTTTCCGTGGCGGCGTGCCTGCCCGTCGTGCCGGTGTCGTTCGTGCCGGAACGGTGGTCGGAGCATGTCCCGGCCCACCGGCTGCCGAGGTACCGGCAGGGGAGGGTGCGCGGCTGGGGGTGGGTCCTGCGGTGCGGGCCGGTGCGGGAGTCGCCCGTCCGGGGCCGGCGCCGGCGGTGCGGGTCGGCGGGGTGGTGGGCGGTTGGTGCACCGTGATGCGGCCGGTCCGCGTCGGACGGGTCGCGACGACCTTGCGATACACCTCCTCGTAGCCGCGTCCGAGGGTGTCTGTCCCGAAGTGCTCGAGCACGTGGTCGCGGCACGCCTGCGGGTCGTAGTCGCGCACCTCCTTGATGGCGGCGGGTAGCTCGTCCGGATCGTCGCAGATGCGTCCGGTGACGCCGTCCACGAGCACCTCGCTCACCGCGCCGCCGCGCAGTGCCACCACCGGTGTTCCGCACGCCATGGCTTCGATCATGACCATGCCGAACGGCTCCTCCCACTGCACCGGGAACAGCAGGCAGCGCGCCCCGGCGAGCAGTTTCTTCTTGGCGGCGGCGTCGGCCATGCCGAAGACGGTGTCCCGCTCGGTGAGCAGCGGGGCCACCTGGTCGTCGAAGTACCGGATCTCCGGCGGTTCCGCGCATTTCCCGGCCAGCACCAGCCGCATATCGCAGGCATGCGCGGCGGCCAGTGCCAGATGCGGGGCCTTCTCCGGGGTGTACCGGCCCAGGAACAGCGCGTAGTCCTCCTTCTCCGGCTGGAAGGGGAAGTCCGCGACGCGCAGCGCGTTGTGCACGCGCCCGACCCAGTTCAGGCCCGGAGCCAGTGCGCGCTGCCGGTCGCTGATGGCCACCAACGCGGCGTCCTCGCCGAGTTCGCTGTAGTACATGTGCGGATCGCCGTCGACGGGTCCGTGCACGGTGACCACCATGGGTAGGCCGAGGGCGCGGTACACGGGTAGGTTGAGCGGCCCGGCGAAGGTGTGATCGTGCACCAGGTCCAGCCCGCGCGTCGCGGTGAGGCGTTCGAGTGCCCGCCGAACCTTCAAGGCGTGCAGCACCTCCGGGAACGGATCGCCGAGCCGGGCGGCCTGGATCTCGTCCCACAGCGGTATGAATTCCGCGGCTCGGGTGCCGTGCACGCCGGCGCCGAGCAGGGTGACCTCGTGTCCGCGCTCGACCAGTGCGTCGACCAGGTCGGCGACCACCGCCTCCACGCCGCCGTACGCCTTGGGCGGCACGTCGAAGTACGGGGGGACGACCATCGCGATGCGGAGGCTCTTGCGCTCGGGCGGTACGAGGGTGTTGGAGGACGCCGGACTCGGCGCCGCGGATGCTGCGGTCATGACCCACCTTCCAGGGACCGATCGGACGGCATCGCGGCTACCCGATGCCGAACAGTGTGGCCGTGCGGGTCGGTGGGCGACCGAACAGTCCTCGATCCCAGGGTTTTTCGGCTCGTCTGCTGTCTCCGGTGCAGCAGAAGAGTGCGAGCCGAGCTATGGGTAGCGCTTCCGCGGGGATGGACATATGCGGCGATCGTCGCGCCGACCGGTGCCATCGCTCATGGCAGCCCGGCGATACGGCGCGCACGATTTCAGCACCGATGGCGAGATCGTCACCGTCATCGCGCGGTGAGACCATAATCTGTGGCACCCCGAAGCGCCTCATTGCGTTCGGCGGCCAGTGACTGAGTTACACGATATAGCCGGAGATCACAGTGAATCGTCGGATCAGTAAATATTGCCGGAGAATTCGTGCGCGGTTTCCCGCCGTGCCGGTCCGCTGACCGGGGGCGAAGCGGTATCAGGCGGCGATTTCGGGGAATATGGTCGCATTGACGCCAAGATTCGAACCGGTCGCTTCGTGTTCGGCGACGATGTCGCCGGTTGCGAATGTCAACCATCCATCCGCGGTCCAGCGACCCGGCATTCCGGCGTGGCACAGGCGCGCACCCGGAACGAACGGATCGGCCACGAACAGTGCGGTGCCGCCGTCGATCTCGGCCGCCAGCGCGGCGCCGCCCAGATACACCCGGCCGAATCGGCCCGGTGCCACCGGTCGCAGCTGCGCGTCCAGCACCAGCACGCGCGCACCCGGAATCGGTCGCACCCGGCCGCTGCCGTCCAGCGGTCCGCGCGCCACCACGCCCGCGTATCCGGGTGCGGTGTAGGCGAATCCGGCCACCGAGCCCGGCGCGAGTTCACGCAGCAGGCCGGGAAGGATGGCGGGGCAGTGGATTCCGGTGACATCCCAGCGGCGCACGGTGGGCAGTGCGACGGCGGCCGTATCGGCGAAGCGCGCGAGCACGGCGGCCTCGGCCACCACGTGGGTGGCTCCGGTGTCGGCGATCAGGTCGGCCAGCGCGGCCGGATCGCGCCGTTGCGCCTCGGTGGCCACCACCAGCGTCGCACCGTCGGCAATGGCCGCGAGCAGTTCCACGGCGGTGTCCGCGCAGGCCCAGGCGGTGGCCAGCAGCCGGATATTGGACGTTCCCTGGGCCGGATCCACATGTCCGGCCCGGCAGTCGGTGGTCACGGCGCGGCGATCATCGACGGCGGCGGCCAGCGCGTCGGCGCGCAGTCCGACGGTCGAGCCGTACACACCGGTCGGCATGGAAAGGGTCAGCGCCGCACCGGACTTCGCGGCCGCGGCGATATCGGCCAGCAGCCGGACCGCACCGTCGACGGATGCCTCGCAGCGCTCGGCGACGGTCGTGTGCGCCATCCGCTCGAACAGCTCCCCGTAGGTCAGGGTCGCCGCCCCGCAGCGCAGTGCCGGGCGAATGGCGGGCACCCGCCGACCGCGCTCGATCAGGGCGCTGACGCCCGGGTAACCCGAAAGCTCGACCCCATTCGCCCACTCGTCGACGAGTCGCTGCCGCTCCACAGCGGCCAGGAGTTCCGGCACAACGCTCTCCATCGCTCGTATCGCCAACGTCAACTATGGCAACCCTAACCTAACAGCATCGCGTCCCGATACCCCGGGCATCACATCTGTGCGCCGATCCACTCCGTCCCCCCGCTCGCGTCCCGTCGCTCCGGCCGCGAACCGCCCACCCGACCGCCCCCTCGGTCGGCCCGGGCGATCCGCTGCTCGTCGCGGAGGTTGCCGCGCCGCTCGTCGGCAGCGAGAGCCATGATCGCGTCGACCGGCCGTTCCCCGATCTCCACGACTCCGGCCCGCGTCTTCGACCTGGGCCGCCACGACATGTGATGACCGCCGTGCGGTAGCCGCTGCGGCTGTCGGTCGGGCCTGAGACCATCTGTTCATGACAGCGACTGGGGATGATGCTCGCGCGGTTGCGCTTTCGCTGCCGGAGGTCCGGGAGGGATTCGAATGGCAGATGCCGACCTTCCGGGTGGCGGGGAAATTGTTCCTCACCCTGCCGGAGGGGGAGACCTCGATGGCGGTGCGGTGCCCGATCCTGGACCGGGACGAATTGGTGGCGGCCGAACCCGGGAAGTTCTGGATCGCGGGGCATGAGGCGAACAATGCCTGGGTGCGGGTGCGGCTGGCCGCCCTCGACGATCCGGCGGAGCTCGAGGCCATCGTGACAGACTCGTGGGCCCAGGCCGCGCCGCGCGCACTGGTGGAACAGCACCCGGACGGGGTCGGCGGGTGACGCCGCCCGGGTGCTCGCGGCTCAGAAGGTGACGCGCTGGTCCTGGGGCAGGAACAGCTTGTCGCTCTCCTGCACGCCGTAGCTGGTGTAGAACTGCTCCAGATTCCGCACCACCTGGTTGGCGCGGAACTCGTTGGGTGCGTGCGTGTCATTGGCCAGCAGGTTCTCGGTGTACTGGCGGGTGGACTTGTCGCGCCAGTTGCGAGCCCAGGATTCGAACAGCGGCTTGTAGTCGGGCGTCTCGATGCCACGCCGCCGCTCGGCGATGGCCAGGGCGGCGATGGACATCTGCAGGCCGCGCACATCGGCCACGTTCTCGCCGAGGGTGAGCTCGCCGTTCACGGTCTGCTCGGGGTCGAGGCCCGCCGGGACCAGCACGTCGTACTGCTCGACGAGCTTCTGGGTCCGCGCCTCGAAGGCGGTGCGGTCCTCCGGCGTCCACCAGTCCTTCAGATTGCCGTCGGCGTCGTATTTGGAGCCCTGATCGTCGAAGCCGTGCCCGATCTCGTGGCCGATGACCGCGCCGCCCGCGCCGTAGTTCACCGCCGGTGCCGCGTCCTTGTCGAAGAACGGCGGCTGCAGGAAGGCGGCGGGGAAGACGATCTCATTGGTGACGGGGGAGTAGAAGGCGTTCACGGTCTGCGGCGGGCTGCTCCACTCGCTCTTGTCGACCGGCTTGCCGAGGTAGCCGAACATGCGCTCGACCTCGAAGGCATTGACGGCGCGCAGGGATTCGATCAGCTTGCCCCGGGTGATCTTCAGGTCGGAGTAGTCCTCCCACTTGTCCGGATAGCCGATCTTGGCCCCCATCTTCTCCAGTTTCTCGATGGCGGCATCGCGGGTGGCCGGGGACATCCAGGTGGAGGCGCGGAAGTTGTCGCGGTAGGCGGCCTTGAGATCGTCCACCATCTCCAGGGCGCGATCCTTGGCTTCGGGTGGGAAGTGCTGTGCCACATACAGTTTGCCGAGCGGCTCGCCCAGATTGCTGCTCACCGTGGCCACGGCCGACTTCCAGCGCTCCGGCCGCTCCTCGAGCCCGTTCATCACGGTGCCGAAGAATTCGAAATTGGCGTCGGAGATGGTCTTGGGAAGGAAACGCGCGAACTCGCGCACCAGATAGATCTTGAGATAGTCGCGCCACAGCCCCAGATCGGTGTCGTGCCAGAGATTTCCGGCATGGGTGAGATACGACGGCTGGTGCACGATGATGGTGTCGAACAGGTTCTTCGGCCGGTCGGTCTGCCCGGCGAGCCAGGGATCCCAATCGAATTGCGGAGCGAGCGCGGTCATCTCGTCCCACGACATCTTGTTGTAGGTGGCGTCGGTATCGCGATTGCGCACATTGTCCCAGAAGCCCGCGGCGATCCGGGTCTCCAGATCCAGGACGCGTGTGGCCATTCCGGCCGGATCGTCGAAGCCCGCGCCCTTGGCGATGGATTCCAGGAACGTCTTGTAGGCGGCGAGCTTGTCGGCGTACTCGGGCTTGCGGTAGTATTGCTCGCTCAACCCGAGACCGGATTGGCCGACCGCGGCCACATGCGCGCTGGAATTCTTCCGGTCGATGGTGACGCCCAGCCCGATGATGCCGCCGATCGGCAGCCCGGCCATCACCTTGGCCAGTTCGGTTTTGCCGTCGGCGGCGTCGATGCGCGCGAACAGGTCGGCCAGCGGCGTCATACCGAGGCGTTCGATCTCGTCGATATCCATGCGGGCGTCGTAGAGATCGCGGATCTGCTGCGCCTCGGTGCCGTCCTGCGGTTCGGTGATGCCCTCGATGATGCCGCGCAACTGCTCCTCGACCCGGTCGCCGACCTCGTCGAAGGTGCCGAAGGAGACCTTGTCCGGCGGCAGTTCGTATTCGCGCAGCCAGGTGCCGTTCACATTGCGGTACAGGTCGTCCTGCGGCCGCACGGCCTGATCCGCCCCGGAGAGGTCCGGACCCTTCAGCGGCGTGGTGGTCGATGTGGTCGTCGGCGCGTCGTCGCTGCTGCACGAGGCCAGCCAGGCGGCGGTGGGCACTAATCCGAGCGCCACGAGGAAGGCGCGGCGATCGATACGGACCGGACCGGGCGATGTCACGGGTACCCCTCTCTGAGCGTGCGGTGATGCCGCACCGTGGCTGTGCTTCGGCACGAGGCTACCGGCGCGGCGGCGGCATGGGCGGGTGGACGTTCGCGGCTGGGATCAGAGCGTGACCCGCTGGGCGGGCGCGAGCCATTCCCGGTCGCCCTCGACCACCGCGAAGGTGCTGTAGAACTGCGGCAGGTTGCGCACCGTCTGGTTGCAGCGGAATTCACCGGGGGCGTGCGGGTCCTCGGCCAGCAGTGCTTCCGCGTACTCCGGCGTCACCTGGATGCGCCAGATCCGGCCCCAGGACTGGAAGACCGGGGCGAGGTCGAGCCGCGCGGTGTTCGGCTGCTGCGCCGCGTCCGGCTGCGCTGCGTCCCCACCCTGCTCGGCGATGGCGTAGGCGGCCAACGCGATGCCGAGTCCGCGCAGATCGGCCAGGTTCTCCCCGACGGTCAGTGCGCCGTTGACGTGTGCGGTCGGCGGCAGCCCGGTCGGCACCAGGGCGTCGTACTGCGCGATGAGCTGCTGGGTCTTGGCGTCGAAGGCGGCGCGGTCCGCGGGTGTCCACCAGTCGTGCAGATTGCCGTCGCCGTCGTAGCGCGAGCCCTGATCGTCGAAGCCGTGCCCGATCTCATGGCCGATGACCGCGCCGATACCGCCGTAGTTCACCGCGGCCTCGGCATCGGAGTCGAAGAACGGGGCCTGCAGGATGGCTGCCGGGAAGACGATCTCATTGCGTGTGGGCTCGTAGTAGGCGTTCACGGTCTGCGGCGGCATGCCCCACTCCGAGCGGTCGACCGGCTCGCCCAGTTTGTCGAACATGCGCCGGGCTTCGAAGGTGTGCACCGCCAGCAGGGATTCGAGGAGTTTGCCGCGGGTCACCACGACGCCGGAGTAATCCTCCCAGGTGTCCGGATAGCCGATCTTGGTGTCGATCTTGTCGAGTTTGGCGACGGCGGCGTCCCGGGTCGGCGGCGACATCCAGCTCGAGGTGCGGAAGTTCTCCCGGTAGGCCGAACGGAGGTTGCCGACGAGATCCTGCACCAGGCGCTTGGATTCGGCCGGGAAGAACTCCGCGACATACAGCTTCCCCAGCGGCATGCCCAGATACGTGTTCAGGACGGTGATGGCCGAACGCCAGCGCTCCGGCCGCTCCCGCTGGCCGTTCACCAGCGTGCTGTAGAAGGCGAAGTTCGCGTCCGCGATGGCTTTCGGCAGGTACTCGGCCCAGGTGCGGACCAGGCTCAGCCGCAGATAGTCCCGCCAGGTCGCGATATCGACCTCGGCCCACAGTCCGGCCGCCGCCGTCACGAACGAGGGCTGGCGCACCACCACCGTGTCGAAGAGTTCGGCGGGCCGCTCGGTCTGCCCGGAAAGCCAGGGGCCCCAGTCGAATTCCGGTCCGAGGGCGATGAGTTCGGCTCGGCTCATCCGGTTGTAGGTGGCCTCCGGATCGCGGGTGCGCACATTGTCCCAGAAACCCGCGGCGATCCGCTGTTCCAGCTCGAACACCCGCCCCGCCATGGCTTTCGGGTCCGCGAAGCCCGCTCCGGCGGCGACGCGCTCCAGATAGGTGCGGTAGCCCGCGAGGATGTCGGCGAATTCCGGCTTCCGATAGTCCTGTTCGGGCAGCCCTAGCCCGGATTGGCTGATGGACGCGATATTCCGGGCCGCGTCCCGGTCGTCGGGGCCGACCGAGAGTCCGATCAGCCCGTCGATGGGCAACTGACCCATCACCAGCGCCAGATCGGGTTTGGAGCGCGCCGCGTCGATGCGGCGCAGCGGATCGGCGAGCGGGGCCATGCCCAGCGCGTCGATCTCGTCGGGGTCCAGGTAGGCGTCGTAGAGGTCGCGGATCTGCTGCTGCGGGGAGCCGTCCGCGGGATTGTGGATCCCGGTCACGATCTCCTTCAGGTGCCGCTGCGTGCGGTCCTCGACCTCGGCGAAGGTGCCGTAGGCGGGTTTGTCGGCGGGCAGTCGGTAGTTCTCCAGCCACTTGCCGTTGACGTAGCGGTAGAGATCGTCCTGTGGCCGCACCCCCGGATCCGATCCGGACATATCCGGCCCCGTCGCCGTGCCGGGCCTATCGGTGGTGCAGGCTGGCAGCAGTGCCAGCGCGGGCGCCAGCCCCAGGGTTTTCAACAGGGTGCGGCGGTCGAGAGCGAACGGCTGCTCCGGCGAACTCACGGGACTCCTCGGTCGGAAGTGCAGATGGATTGCTCGGGTGTTGCTCGGTGTCGAGGCTAGCCGCATGTCCGGGGTGTCGCCCGCAGCTCCGCCCGGGTCGCGCGGGTGCGTCCGCCCCCTGATTTGGGCGCTACCTGGGCGTTGGCTACACTTGAGCGGTTGCCTGCGGGAGCTATGCCCGCACTCCGGCCGCGAACCCACAGTGGTTGATCAACTTCGATCAAGGATATCCACTGGCAGGCGCTGCCCCGCGTACCTCGCGGAGCGGGCCGAACGGCTCAGCTGTGAGGGCAACTGACCATGCCCGTCGGGTCGGCAATCCGGCGTGCATAACGTCCAGGTCTAGGAGGAGCTGAAGTGATTCAGCAGGAGTCGCGGCTGCGCGTCGCCGACAACACGGGTGCCAAGGAAATCCTGTGCATCCGCGTGCTCGGCGGTTCGTCGCGCCGCTATGCCGGTATCGGTGACGTGATCGTCGCCACCGTCAAGGACGCCATCCCCGGCGGCAACGTCAAAAAGGGTGAGGTCGTCAAGGCGGTCATCGTGCGCACCGTCAAGGAGCGTCGTCGCGCCGATGGCTCGTACATCAAGTTCGATGAGAACGCCGCTGTGCTGATCAAGGCGGACAACGATCCGCGCGGCACCCGCATCTTCGGCCCCGTCGGCCGTGAGCTGCGCGAGAAGCGTTTCATGAAGATCGTTTCGCTGGCCCCGGAGGTGCTCTGACCATGAAGGTGCACAAGGGCGACACCGTGCTCGTCGTCTCGGGTAAGGACAAGGGCGCCAAGGGCAAGGTCATCCAGGCCTTCCCGGCGACCGGCAAGGTCCTGGTCGAGGGCGTGAACCGGATCAAGAAGCACGTCGCGAACTCCGCCAACCAGCGCGGTGCCAGCTCGGGCGGCATCGTCACGCAGGAAGCGCCGATCCAGGCCTCCAACGTGATGGTGATCGACTCCGACGGCAACCCGACGCGCGTCGGCTACCGTACCGATGAGAACGGCAAGCGCGTTCGCATCTCCCGTCGCAACGGGAAGGACATCTGATGACCTCCACCGAGAAGACCCAGCCCCGGCTCAAGGCGCGCTACCGCGCCGAGATCAAGGACGCGCTGAACTCCGAGTTCAACTACGACAACGTCATGCAGATCCCCGGCGTGGTCAAGGTCGTCGTGAACATGGGCGTCGGCGACGCCGCCCGGGACGCGAAGCTGATCAACGGTGCGATCCACGACCTGACCCTGATCACGGGTCAGAAGCCGGAGATCCGCAAGGCCACCAAGTCGATCGCGCAGTTCAAGCTGCGTGAGGGCATGCCGATCGGCGCGAAGGTCACCCTGCGCGGCGACCGCATGTGGGAGTTCCTGGACCGCCTGATCTCGATCGCGCTGCCGCGTATCCGCGACTTCCGCGGCCTGTCGCCGAAGCAGTTCGACGGTAACGGCAACTACACCTTCGGTCTCTCGGAACAGTCGATGTTCCACGAGATCGACGTGGACAAGATCGACCGTCCGCGTGGTATGGACATCACCGTGGTGACCACCGCGACCAACAACGAAGAAGGCCGCGCGCTGCTGAAGCACCTCGGCTTCCCGTTCAAGGAGAACTGAGCACATGGCTAAGAAGGCTCTGATCAACAAGGCCAACGCCAAGCCGAAGTTCGCGGTGCGGGCCTACACCCGCTGCCAGCGCTGCGGCCGGCCGCACGCCGTCTACCGCAAGTTCGGCCTGTGCCGCGTGTGCCTGCGCGAAATGGCGCACCGCGGCGAACTG